>CAZTPK010000385.1:0-2868 GCA_964614765.1 uncultured Gammaproteobacteria bacterium | reverse complement strand
GGGCGACTCGCGGAACCGCGTCGCCTCGTTCCGGCGGATGAGCGCCTGCACGCCCAACCAGGAGGAGTTGGAACGAGCCGCCGGGATCGGCCCTCTCCGGTCCGAAGCGCTCCTTCGGCGGGCAGGACACGCGCTCCTGCGCCGTACCGGGAACGCCGCGGTGCTGGTCACACGCGGGGCGCTCGGCATGACGCTGTTCGCCCGGGGACGCCCGCCGGTCGACATCCCCGCCTACGGAAGCGGGGAGGTCGCGGACGTCACCGGAGCCGGCGATACCGTCATTGCGGTCTTCACCCTCGCCCTCCTCTCGGGAGCCGCTCCGCTCGAGGCCGCGCGGCTCGCCAACTACGCCGCGGGTCTCGTGGTCATGAAATACGGAACGGCCACGGTCTCCCGAGCGGAGATCGTTCGCGCCGTCCGCGAGGATCTCGGTCAATGAAGGTTCCGCCGGGGTCCAGGAAGGTCCTCTCCGTCGAGGAGGCCTCCCGGGCCGCCGCGGAGCAACGTCTTCGGGGACGGACCGTCGCCCTGGCCAACGGAATCTTCGACGTCCTCCATGTCGGTCACCTCCGCTACCTCGCGGCGGCGGCGGAGGAAGCGGACGTCCTCGTCGTCGCCGTCAACTCCGATGCGTCGGCCCGGGCGCTCAAGGGCCCCGAGCGCCCGATCGTCCCTGCCTCGGAACGGGCGGAACTCCTCGCGGGATTCGGCTGCGTCGATCTCGTCGTGGTGTTCGAGGAAACCGACGTCGCCGCCGTACTTCGCGCGATCCGGCCCGACGTCCACTGCAAGGGGACCGATTACACCGCCGAATCCGTCCCGGAGCGAACCGTCGCGGCCGAGATCGGGGCGCGGATCGCGATCGTGGGA
The DNA here is from genome assembly GCA_964614765.1 of uncultured Gammaproteobacteria bacterium. Classification (GTDB taxonomy): domain Bacteria; phylum Pseudomonadota; class Gammaproteobacteria; order JAJPIJ01; family JAJPIJ01; genus JAJVHZ01. The sequence goes on along the minus strand of CAZTPK010000385.1, from coordinate 1,998 downwards.
GATCCGAAGGGCCACGCCACGCGCGACGTCATCGCACGGATCCGCGGCCGCTGAAGGTTCCTCAGCGTCCGGTCCCGGCCCCGTAAATCTCCTGCAAGGTGCGCACGGAGAGGGCGCCCGCCCGAACGGCGCGAATCGCTTCCACGGCCGCCACCGCCCCGGAGAGCGTCGTGATGAGGGGGATGCCCCTCTGCGTCGCCGTCGTGCGGAGCGCTTTCTCGTCGAAGTAGGAGGTCTGGCCGAGGGGCGTGTTGACGATCATGTGGACCTCCCCGTTTTTCATCAGGTCGACCGCGTTCGGCCTTCCCTCGTTCACCTTGTAGACGGACTCGCAAGGGATCCCGGCGCCTCGGATCGCTTGCGCCGTTCCTCCCGTCGCCACGAGGCGGAAGCCGAGATCGGCGAGCGACCGCGCGATCGGGATCAGGTTTCCCTTGTCCTTGTCGTTCACGGTCAAGAAAGCGGTTCCCCGGAGGGGAAGGGGCATCCCGGCCCCTGCCTGCGCTTTCGCGAACGCCGAGCCGAACGATTCCGCGACGCCCATCACCTCCCCCGTCGATCGCATTTCCGGGCCGAGCACGGGGTCCTCTCCCGGGAACTTGACGAAGGGAAAAACCGACTCCTTGACGAATCGCCCGCGCACGGCGGGCTCCGCCGTGAGCCCGAGATCCGCGAGCGTTCGCCCCACCATGACCTTCGCGGCGATTCTCGCGAGCGGGACCCCGGTCGCCTTCGCGACGAAGGGCACCGTGCGGCTCGCCCTCGGGTTGACCTCGAGGACGTAGACGGTTCCGTCCTTGATCGCGAACTGCACGTTCATGAGGCCGCGGACCCGGAGGGCTCGGGCCAGACGTACGGTGTATTCCCTCAGAAGATCCATACGCCGGACGACCTCCGGATGGTACGGCGGGATCACGCACGCCGAGTCGCCGGAGTGGATCCCCGCCTCCTCGATGTGCTGCATGATTCCGGCGACGACGACGCTTTCTCCGTCCGACACCGCGTCGACGTCCACCTCGAAGGCGTCCTCGAGGAACCGATCGAGGAGAACCGGATGCTCCGGCGAGGCCTCCACCGCGCGGCGCATCGTTTCCGCCAGGCGGGCCTCGTCGTGGGTGATGAACATCGCACGACCGCCCAGCACGTACGAAGGCCGGACGAGCAGGGGGAACCCGATTCGCTCCCCGATCGCCCTCGCCTCCTCGAGCGACCGGGCCGTGCCCCATTCCGGCACGGGAATGCCGAGCTCCTTGAGCAGCGTACCGAACCGCTGCCGGTCTTCCGCGAGGTCGATGCTGTCGGGGGACGTCCCGAGGATCGAAACCCCGGAGGCCTGGAGCGGGAGCGCGAGACCGAGCGGTGTCTGCCCTCCGAACTGGACGATCACGCCGTCCGGCTTCTCGACCTCCACGATCCGGAGGACGTCCTCGAGCGTCAGCGGCTCAAAATAAAGCCGGTCCGACGTGTCGTAATCGGTGGAGACCGTCTCCGGGTTGCAGTTCACCATGATGCTCTCGATCCCCTCCTCCCGGAGGGCGAACGAGGCGTGGCAGCAGCAGTAGTCGAACTCGATCCCCTGGCCGATGCGGTTCGGCCCGCCTCCCAGGATCATCACCTTTCGCCGTTGCGTCGGGCGCGACTCGTCCTCCTCCTCGTAGGTCGAGTAGAGGTACGGCGTCTCCGCTTCGAACTCGGCCGCACAGGTGTCGACCCGCTTGAATACCGCCTCGATCCCGAGTTCCTTCCGGCGCGCTCGCACCTCCCCCTCCGTGCTGCCGAGCAGATGCGCGAGCTGTCGGTCCGAGAAGCCGAAGCGCTTCGCGCGGAGGAGGAGCTGACCCGGGAGCGACGGCAGGTCGAAGGACCGGAGTTTCCCCTCCACGTGAACGATCTCCTCGATCTGCCGGAGGAACCAGGGGTCGATTCGCGTCAGCTCGGCCACGGCCTCGACGGTCATCCCGGTCTGGAGGGCGTAGCGCACGTAGAAAATCCGCTCCC
>CAZTPK010000384.1:0-2870 GCA_964614765.1 uncultured Gammaproteobacteria bacterium | reverse complement strand
CGCCGCCGCCGGTGATGGCCTCGACGGTGACCGGCAGCGGCCCGTGCTCGCGCTCCAGCGCGGCGAGACTCGCCGCGCCGCCGTGGCGCGGATCGACGTCGCCGCCCACCAGGTTGGAGACCGAGCCGGTGACGATGCCGACGTTCGCCGCGCGCGGCCGCGCGAACCAAGCCTTGACCTCGGCGACCGTCGGCAGACGGATCTGCAGCTCCTGCCACGCCACCACCGGCCGCTTGCCGCGCGCCTCCATCGGCATCGCCGCCCAGCCGCGCTCGAGGTAGGCGAGCGCGGCCGCCTCCGTGTCGATGTCAGCGTCGTGCGGGCTCGTCACGATCCGTGCCCCGCATTTCCGGGATGCAGTTTCCAGTCGCGCTCACGTCCGCAGCTTGAAACGTCGATCGAGCGCGGCCAGCCTCTCGGTGATCCCGGTGTACTCCAGCTCGGACATGGGCAGCATCGCCGCGCCGAAGAACCCCTGGCGGCGCATGTCCACGGCCTTGGCGGCGATCCGGTCGCGCACGGAGTTCCAGAACGGATGCGCGAAACAGTCCAGCGGCTCGGTGAGCCTGCCGCCGTGCTCGGCGAGCGCCGCGCAGCTGACGATCGGCGGGCCGTCGAAGTAGCTCGTGCCGGTGTTCAGCGGCACCGGCATCAGCGGCATGTTGTGGGAGCCGCGCATGCCGCCGGCGACGAAGTGGCCCACGGCGTACGGCGCCAGCACCTCGCCGGTGGCGGGAAAGTTCATCTGCACCCGCACCAGCATCACCGGGTCGTCCTTGCCGGTGTACCTGCCGGCGATGTTGTGCAGCCGCGAGGTCGCCACCGCCGCGGCCTGCTCGCCCGTGGCCCGCGACCACACCGACTCCACCACGAAACGCTCCGCGTCGCGCAGCAGCGCGGCCAGATCGTAGCTCTCCTCCGGCGCGTCGAGCTCGATCACCCGGTCGCCCTCGGTGTGATTCACGTCCATCACCACGAAGCGATAGCCCTTGCCCATGTTCGGCGAGAGGATGAGCCCGGGGGTGTTCATCGGATCGGCGAACGCCAGATACAACGGCAGGTTGAAGGCGCCCGGATCGGTCTTGTCCGCGGCGAAGAACAGGAACGGCTCGTTCGGCCGCTCCTCGAACTGCAGCTCCGCCACCGCCGGGCCCATCCCCTTGACGTTGCCGGAGAAGGCGTCCTTCAGCAGGTCTTGCCCGGCGCCGTAGAGCCCCTGCTGCCGGGCCACGGCGGTGCCCGCGAGAAACGCGTCCCACGCCAGCTCGTGCACGCCCTCGTGGCCCGGGCCGTTCGCGTGCGTCATCAGGATGGCGATGTCGTCGCCCGTGTGGCTCACATAGCTGTCGATGAGCAGTTCCCGGCCCCGTTCCTGCACGTACGCCCTAACCGTGTCGAACAACAGGCGCGAGGGCGCGATGTGACCGCCGATGGAACCGATGTCCGCCTTGATGACGCTGAGGGTGATCTTCATGGCTGTGCCCCTCCCGCTCGCGACGCTGGACGAGCCCCACTGCAGACCCGGCCGCTTGCGGGCCGGTCCTGCCGCGACGCATCTATACGATGGCACAGGCGTCGGCCCTGCCGATGACGGCGATCAAACCCGGGTGTTTCCGGAGTTCGCGGCGGAGAGCCGGGCACGCCGCTCGAGCCGGTGGGTGATGACCGCAGGCGTTCGCGGCTCGGAGGGTCGGCCGGCGGGTTTCCCCGGCCCCGCGGCGGAGAGGCCTACTCCGCCCCCTCCGCCTGCGCGCGGATGTAGGCGTAGATCTTCCACATCTCCTCCTCCGTGAGCTTCCCGCGCCACGCCGGCATCTGCGTGCCCTTGCGGCCCTCGCGCACGACGCGGATGAAGGCGGTGTCCGCCAGCCTGGATTTTTTCAGGTTCGGCCCGCGGCCGCCGTTCTCGAGGTGACAGATGTAGCAGGTGTTCTTGTAGAGCCGCTGGCCGTCGGCGATCTTTTCCTCGTCGCCGGCGAAGGGGTTCTGCGTCCACTGGTAATCGTAGGTGTCGGCCTGGGCCTTGGGCGGATTGTGCGCCTGGGCGCGCGCGACGTGGGGCGCGACCAGTGCGGCGCCCGCCGACAACGCGACGACGAGGACGGCACAACCGGGGACCGCGGCCCGGTCACGCGCCGACCGGGCCGTATAGCGTAGCCGATGCATCATGCCCGGGCGATCGTCCTATTGCACGGGCACCGGCGTCAAACCGCCCTCCACCGGCACGACGTGTCCGCTCCACGGTCCGCTGTAGGCCTCCTCCGCGGACAGCGGCTCCAGCCCGAAGACCCACACCGTCCCGCCCTTCGGTCCCTGGTAATAGAAGGACGGGTCGCCGCCCAGGCCCGACGGGATCGCCACGTACTGCCGGCCGTCGATCTCGTAGGTGATCGGCGAGGCGTTGATGGCCGATCCGGTCTGGAACCGCCACAGCACCTTGCCGCTCTTCGCGTCCGTGGCGCTCACGAAGCCGAGCTGATCGCCGGTGAACACCAGGCCGGTCTTGGTGGCGAGCACGCCCGCGAACAGCGGCAGCGGGCTCGGGATGTCCCACACCCACTTGCGGTTGGCCACGTCGAAGGCCTTCAGGTGTCCCACGGTGTCGCCCTGGGTGTGCATCTTGTAGTCCATCGCCATGAACACCTGCCCGGGCTTGTAGGCGATGTCCTCCTTCTTGTGGCTGGTCAGCGACATCGCCCACTGGTTGACCGGCACGAAGGCATAGCCGAGGTCCGGGTTGTAGGCCATCGGGAACCAGTTGGTGCCGCCCTCCAGGCCGGGCACGATCGGCGTGACGGTCTTCTGATCGGCCTTCGGCTTCATCGCCTCGTTGACCGTTGGCCGTCCCGTCACCGGATCCAGGCCCGTGG
>CAZTPK010000383.1:0-2871 GCA_964614765.1 uncultured Gammaproteobacteria bacterium | reverse complement strand
GGCGATGTCGGGGCGGTGCCGTGGAACAACCCCTATCCCGCGGCCGACGCCGCCGCCAACGTCTACTACGATTCCTTCGAGGAGCGGCCCAAGCACCTCGATCCGGCGCGCTCCTACGCCGAGAACGAGAGTGAATTCATCGGTCAGGTTTACGAACCGCCGCTGCAATACCACTACCTGCGGCGTCCCTACGAGCTGGTGCCGCTGACGGTCACGGAGGTTCCCACCCCGGTATACCTGGATGCCGACGGTCGCGCGCTGCCGGCGGATGCGCCGGCCGATCGCATCGCCCGCAGCGTGTATCGGTTCAGGCTGCGGCCGGGCATCCGGTTCCAGCCCCATCCGGCGCTGGCCCGCGATCCGCAGGGAGGTTTTCTCTTCCATGCGCTCGCGCCCGCGGACCTCGCCGCCGTGCACACGCTCGCCGATCTCCCCGTCAGCGGGACCCGTGAGCTGGTGGCCGCCGATTACGTATACCAGATCAAGCGACTGGCGGATCCCGCGCTGGCCTCGCCCATCGCAGGCCTGATGTTCGAGCACATCGTCGGTCTGCGCGAGTACGCCGAGCGGCTGGGGCGACTCCGCACCAGCGCGCCCGCAGGCGGCTACGGCGGCTTCCTCGACCTGCGCGAACTCGATTTCGACGGCGCGCGTGTGATCGACCGGTATAGCTGGGAGGTCGCGATCAAGGGGAAGTACCCGCAGTTCCTGTACTGGCAGGCGATGACATTCTTCGCGCCCGTGCCCTGGGAGGCGGACCGCTTCCACGCGCAACCCGGCCTGGCCGAGCGCAACATCACGCTCGACTGGTTTCCGATCGGCACCGGACCATACATGCTGACGGAGAACAACCCGAATCGACGAATGGTTCTGGTGCGCAATCCGAATTTCCGCGGCGAGCGCTACCCCGGCGACGGCGAGATGGAGGATGGACCGGCGGGACTGCTGGCCGACGCCGGAAGGCCCATGCCCTTCGTGGATCGCGCCGTCTACAGTCTGGAGACCGAGAGCATCCCGCGCTGGAGCAAGTTCCTGCAGGGCTATTACGACGTCTCCGGGATCCCCAGCGACAGTTTCGATCAGGCGGTTCAGTACACCAGCGCCGGCCTGACGCTGACCGAGGAGATGCAGCGCCGCGGCATCGGCCTGTCGACTGCGGTGAGCGCCTCGACCAGCTACGTCGGATTCAATATGCTCGATCCGGTGGTCGGCGGCGACGGCGAGCGCGCGCGCAAGCTGCGGCGCGCCATTGCCATCGCGGCGGACACGGAGGAGTTCATCAGCATATTCCGCAACGGTCGCGGCGTGGCCTCGCAGGGACCCATACCGCCCGGCCTCTTCGGCGCGCGCGAGGGGCAGGCGTCGATCAATCCCTACGTCTACACGTGGGGTAACGGCCAGCCGCAGCGGCGGCCGCTGGAGGAGGCCAGGGAACTGTTGGCCGAGGCAGGCTATCCCGGGGGACGCGATCCGGCGACCGGGCGAGCGCTGGTCCTGTATTTCGACACCTCGGCCTCCGGTCCGGATTTCAGATCGATGCTCGATTGGTGGCGCAAGCAGTTCGGCAAGCTGGGCATACAGCTCGTCGTTCGCGACTCCGATTTCAATCGATTCCAGGACAAGCTTGCGCGCGGCAACGCCCAGATCTTCCAGTTCGGATGGAACGCCGACTATCCGGACCCGGAGAATTTCCTGTTCCTGCTGGCCGGGGGCCAGGCGAAGGTGCGATACGCGGGCGAGAACGCGGCCAACTATTCGAATCCCGAGTTCGATCGGCTGTTCGAGCAGATGCGGCACATGGACAACAGCCCCGAGCGGCAGCGCATCATCGACAGCATGGTCGAGATCGCCCGTCGCGACGGACCGTGGCTCTGGGGCTTCCATCCCACCGGCTACACGCTGATGCATTCCTGGTACGCCAACGCGAAGCCCAATCTCATGGCGCGCAACACGCTGAAGTACAAGCGCGTGGATGCGGACCTGCGCGCCGAGCGTCGATCGCGGTGGAACGCGCCGATCTGGCAGCCCCTCGCGTGGTTCGCGGCGGTTCTCGCCGCGGGACTTCTTCCGGCCATCCGGGTCTATCGTCGCCGCCAGCGGGCGACCGCGTTATGACCGCGTACATCATCCGCCGGTGCCTCTACGCCGTTCCGATCCTCATCGGCGTGAACCTCATCACCTTCTGGCTCTTTTTCTTCGTCAACACGCCCGAGGACATGGCGCGGCTGGCGCTGGGCGCGAAACACGTGACGCCGGAGATGGTCGCCAGCTGGAAGCAGCAGCACGGTTACGATCGCCCGCTGCTGTTCAATGCCGCGGCCGGCGGCACGGCAAAGCTCACGGAAACCCTGTTTTACGAGAAGTCACTGCGGCTGTTCGTCCTCGACTTCGGTTCCTCCGACGGGGGACGGGACATCGGGCACGACATCGCTCAGCGCATGGGGCCGAGTCTGGCGATTGCGGTGCCGACACTGCTGATCGCGCTGGTCGTCGAAGTAGGCATCGCGCTGCTTGTCGTGATGTTCCGGGCGACCTACATCGATCTGTTCGCCCTGGTGATGTGCGTCGTGCTGATGTCGATCTCGATGCTGTTCTACGTCATAGGCGGTCAGTACCTCATCGGCAAGGTGTGGCGCCTGGCGCCGATCTCCGGTTTCGGCGACGGCCTGGACGCGTGGCGCTTCGTGGCCCTGCCCGTGTTCATCGGGGTCATCGCCGGCATGGGTGCGGGCGTACGAGTTTATCGCACCTATTTCCTGGAGGAGCAGGGCCGGGACTTCATCCGCACGGCGCGCGCGAAGGGGCTCACGGATCGGGTGGTGCTGTTCCGCCACGTGCTGCGCAACGCCCTGATCCCCGTGGTCACGGGGC
>CAZTPK010000382.1:0-2882 GCA_964614765.1 uncultured Gammaproteobacteria bacterium | reverse complement strand
CCATTAGGATCACGCACGCCTCGGCTACGCGACCAAGGAGGAGTACGCGGCCGCCCTGGCCGCCCAGGTCCTGGCCGAATTCGGTGTCGACTCCGAGACCATCGCGCGGGTTGCCGCCGCCATCCTTGCCACGCATCGTGATGCCGTCTTTCATACCAACGAGGAGAAGGCCGTGCGTGCAGCGGACCTCGCGGGCCTGGCCGCCGACTACCCGGTGTTCCGCGCCAGCTCCGAACGCCTGAAGCGGGAATGGGAGTTCCTGCACGGGATCGAGATCCCGTGGCGGCAGTGGATCGCCCGAACCAGGGAGGTCATCGAGTTCTTCCTCGCGCAGGACATCCGCCTGACCCGCTATTATCTGGACGAGTACGGCGATTCGGCGTTCCACAAGCGCGCCCAGGCGAACATGCGGCGCCTGTACGAGGAGAAGGTTGGGGCGGAAAGCGTTGGCTGAAACCGTCGCCCGACGGCGTCAGCCATCCTTCAGCTTCAGCAGCATGTAGTCCATGCCGGCCTGCTGCAGCCTGGCGCGCATCGTCTCCACTGTCTGGGGGTCCCGCAATGGGCCGACTCGCACGCGGTACCACGTGTCCTTCCCGTTGATGACGACGCGTTGTATGTCCGCCGTGATGCCGTTCAAGGCGAGTCGCGCCTTGACCTTGTCGGCTTCCTCGAATCGTTGGAACGAGGCCACCTGCAGCACATAGGCGCCCGGCTGCAGCTCCTGGGTCTCCGGCGTGCCGGCCGATGGCGCCGGCCAATCCGGCACCTTCACCTCCATCTCCGGCAGTATGGTGTAAAAGTCGAAGCGCGGCTTTGGCGGAGGAGGCTCCGACGGCTCCGGTTCCGGCACCGCTGGGGCGGGTTCCGCGGCGGCGACCGGCGAGGGCGTGACGGATGGCGTCGGACCGCCGGAATCGACGACCCGCGGCCCATCCAGCTGCAGGTAGACGACGAATGCGGCAAACAGTCCCGCGCCCAGCCCGGAGATGAACCACACCCAGGACCCCGTGGCCTTGGTCCCGCGGCGGTTGGCGGCATTCTTGTAATCGCGTGGCATTGCCGCGTTGCAGATCTCTACATCGTTTCCGGTGCCGCAACTCCCAACATCGCCAGACCTCTCTGCAGCAACTGGCGCGTAGCGGCGCAAAGACTCAAACGCGCGTCGCGCACCTCCACTGGAGCGGTGATGAAGCGGTGGGCGTTGTAGTACGCATGATAGTCGGTGGCCAGCTGCAGCAGGTAGTGCGCCAGCTGATGCGGCTCCCGTTGCTGGCTGGCGGATTCCAGGACTTCGCCGTAGCGGGACATCGTCGAGAGCAGCGCCTGCTCGTGGGGCTCGCGCAGCGCGTGCAGCTGCGCCTCGCCGGCGACCGGATCCCAGACGAAACCCTTCTCACGCAGCTGCCGGAACACGCTGCAGATGCGGGCATGGGCATACTGCACGTAGTAGACCGGGTTCTCGTTGGTCTGGGAACGGGCGAGATCGACATCGAACTCCAGATGCTGATCGTGCGATCGGGCGAGGTAGAAGAAGCGGGTCGCATCCTTGCCGGCCTCCGCGATCAACTCCTTGAGCGTCACGAAATTTCCGCTGCGCTTGCCCATCCGCCCGGAGGACAGGGTGACGAACTGCATCAGCTGCACCTGCAACGCATCCTTGCGTCCCGTGAGCATCTCGATGGCAGCCCGCACCCGCGCGATGTAGCCGTGGTGATCCGCTCCCCACACGTCGATCAGGTGCCTGAATCCGCGCTCGAGCTTGTGCACGTGATAGGCGAGATCATTGGCGAAGTAGGTCGCCGAACCATCCGCCTTGTAGAGAACGCGGTCCTTCTCGTCGCCGAATGCGCTGGTGCGAAGCCATTTCGCGCCGTCCAGCTCATAGACGTGCCCCGCGGCCTCCAACTTTTCAATCGCCGTCCGCACGTAGCCTTCCGCGACCAGCTCCCGCTCCGAACGCCATTGATCGAAATGCACGCCGAAGTCCTCCAGGGTACTGCGGATCTCGGCGAGCTGATCCGCGAGCGCCCGCTCCCGGATGACGGCGAAATCCTCGCCGAGCAGCGCGCGCGCCCGTTGCAGAAGCGCGTCGAGGTATCTCTCCTGCCCGGCCTTCGCCTCGGCCTTCTCGGCATCGCTGGCGCCATCGGCCGCGACGGGTTCTTCCGGCAAGTCCTGCAGGACCTCCGCGGCGGCGCGGCGATACCGCGGCCCGTCGCTCGCCAATATGCGGCCGGCCGAAACCCGGATGTATTCACCGGGATAGGCGCGGCGTGGCTGGGGCAGCCTCTCGCCGCACTGATCCAGGTAACGCAGCCAGACGCTGAGCGCGAGGATGTCGGCCTGGCGGCCGGCATCGTTGATGTAGTACTCGCGATGTACCTCCCAGCCCGTGGCGGCCAGGATGTTGCAGACGGAGTCCCCGTAGGCAGCCCCGCGCCCGTGGCCGACATGCATCGGGCCGGTCGGATTGGCCGACACGTACTCGACGAGAATCCGGCCACGCTGTCCGGACCGGTCACAGGCGTAGCTCTCGCCCGCGGCCAGGATGCGCACCACCAGCGCCTGCAACGCCTCCGGTTTAAGGAAGAAATTGATGAACCCCGGGCCGGCGACCTCGACCTTCTCGAGCAGCTCGGTGGGCGGCAGCGCGCCCACTAGGAGCTCGGCGAGCTCCCTCGGTTTTCGCCGCGCCGGCTTCGCCAGCACCATCGCGACATTGCTGGAGAAATCGCCATGGCTGGGATCGCGGGTGCGCTCGATCTGCGCCTCCGTCGCCGCGGTCTCCGGCAGGCCGCCGGCACGGATGAGGGCGCCGACAGCCTCGGCGACGAGGGCACGCAGGTCACTTTTCACGGTCAAATCGCTCGGTGCCAAAA
>CAZTPK010000381.1:0-2893 GCA_964614765.1 uncultured Gammaproteobacteria bacterium | reverse complement strand
ACAATACGGGCGTGCCCGGCAGGAAATGGGTGAGCGGCTTCTTTTCGATGGGATCGACGCAGAATCCGCTCGACCGGCCGTACGTGGTCAGGACGATCCGGCCGCCCATGTTGGCGCGCACGAAGCACAGGCCGCGCTGGCCGTCGTGCAGTTTGCAGTAACGCGGGCAGAGATCGCACTGCGTCCGCGACTCGTCGATGACGTGCCAGTATCGCGTCGGCGCGATGCCGCTTTCGGAAAAATCGGTCGAAGCCGCTGCCCGCATTCGTATGAACCTTAAGATACCAACTGTCTAATTCTAGCCGCCCCTGTGCGATGCCGCTCCTCACGGCGGAGCCGCGACACTGACCCGGGTCAACTGCCTATCCTCCGAATTTGACATCTGTGATAACGTAACGTTCGCGCGCCCGCAGGCGAGAATGGCGCGGGACTCATCCGGCTGATGGTTTGCTCGAGGAGAAGGAGATGCGCAACGCCAACGTACTGGGCATTACCGGCGGGACACCGGCGCAGGGCGGTTCGATCGCGTCCCCGGCGCGGCGTGCACCGACCTCGCCCTCCACCGCCATGGACCGTTATCTTGCCCGCCTCGCCCTGCGGCTCGCCAACTCACCGCCGATCGCGCTGGTGCTGTGGGACGGCGAGGAGCTCGCGCCGGCCGGCAAGACCCCGGTCGCGCGCTTCCATCTGAATACGCGCGCCGCCCTTTACGGCATGCTGCGTAACCCGGAGCTGCAATTTGGCGACGCCTACAGCACCGGGCAGATCGACGTCCAGGGCGATTTCCTCGAGGCGCTGGAGGCCGTTTACCGCGCGATCCACGCCCGCGAGTCCGATCGCTACGCCAGCATACTGCGGTGGTTGAGGAGCTACCGCCAGAAGAACAACACCATCCTGAAGGCGCGCGACAACATCCATCACCACTACGACATCAGTACCGATTTCTACCGCCTGTGGCTGGATCAGGCGGCGATGCAGTACACCTGCGCCTACTACCCCGCCGAGACCATGACGCTGGAACAGGCGCAGATCGCCAAGATGAACCATGTCGCCCGCAAACTGATGCTGAAGCCCGGCGAGACGGTCGTGGAGGCAGGCAGCGGCTGGGGCGGGCTCGCGCTGCACCTGGCACGCCGATTCGGGGTGCGCGTCCGCAGCTACAACATCTCCAAGGAGCAGGTGAAGTTCGCCCGCCAGCGCCTCAAGCAGAGCGACGTCGCCGAGATGGTCGAGTACGTCGAAGACGATTACCGCAACATCTCTGGCGAGTACGACGCGTTCGTGTCCGTCGGCATGCTCGAACACGTCGGCCCGGACCATTACCGCGACATGGGGCGGGTCATCGATCGCTGCCTGAAACCGCGGGGGCGCGGCCTCGTGCACAGCATCGGTCGCAATCGCCAGCGCCAGATGAACGCCTGGATCGAGCGCCGCATCTTCCCCGGGGCGCATCCGCCCACCCTGCGCGAGATGATGGAGATCTTCGAACCCAACGAGTTCTCGGTGCTGGACGTCGAGAATCTGCGGCTGCACTACTCCCGTACCCTCACTGCATGGCTGGACCGCTTCGAGGCCAATCTCGACACCGTGCGCTCGATGTACGACGAGACATTCGTGCGCGCCTGGCGCCTGTATCTGCTTGGTTCGATCGCGGCGTTCAACACCGGCGCGCTGCAGCTGTTCCAGGTGGTCTTCACGCGCGCGACCAACAACGACCTGCCGTACTCGCGCATGCACCTCTACCGCGATCACCCGTGACCTCGGCGAGCACCGATGTGGACGTCCTGATCGTCGGCGGCGGACCCGCCGGCTCGTCGGTCGCGTGGGGGCTGCGCGGGCAGGGCCTGCGCGTCGCGGTGATCGACAAGGCCGCCTTCCCGCGCAACAAGGTCTGCGCGGGGTGGATAACCCCGGCCGTTGCGCGTGCGCTGCGACTGGACCTGCACGAGTACGCGCAGGGCAGGACCCTGCAGCCGATCAACGGCTTCCTCGTCGGCATGATGGGCGCCCCGGCCAGTGAGATCCGCTACGGCGAACGGCCCGTCAGCTACGGCATCCGACGCTGCGAGTTCGACGAGTATCTGCTGCGCCGGTGCGGAGCGGAGCTTTGGCTGGGTCAGCCCTTGTCCCGCATGGAACGCCAGGGCGATCGCTGGCTGGTCAATGACCGAATCCGGGCGCGCCTGATCGTCGGGGCAGGCGGCCACTTCTGTCCGGTGGCCCGTGCATTGGGCGCCCGGCTCGGACACTGCGAGCTGGTGGTATCCGCGCAGGAGATCGAGTTCGAGATGACGGCCGAGCAGCGATCGGCCTGCGCGGTGCGCGCTGACACGCCGGAGCTGTATTTCTGCCCGGATCTCAAAGGCTATGGCTGGATATTCCGCAAGGGCGACTGGCTGAACGTCGGTCTCGGTCGCGAGGACAACCACCGGCTCGCGGATCACGTCGCGCAGTTCTGCGAAGCGGTGCGCCTGCAGGGTCGCGTTGGATTCGACCTGCCGACGCGTTTCCATGGCCATGCCTATCTGCTCTCGCACCGCGCGCAGCGGCCGCTGACCGCCGATGGTGTCCTGCTCGTCGGCGACGCCACCGGCCTTGCCTATCCGCAGAGCGGCGAGGGAATCCGGCCTGCCGTGGAATCGGGACTGCTCGCGGCGCGCACCGTACTGGCGAGCGCGGGCGATTTCTCCGCGCACAGGCTGGCCGGGTACGCGGAGTCCATCACAAGGCGGTTCGGGACCCGGCAGACCGCCGCCCCGGCGACCACCCCGCCGCATTCGTCCCGCTGGAAACAGGCGCTCGCGCGCTACGCGCTCTCCACACGCTGGTTCAATCGCCACGTCGTCATCGACCGCTGGTTCCTGCACCGGCACCAGCCGGCCCTCTCCTGACC
>CAZTPK010000380.1:0-2896 GCA_964614765.1 uncultured Gammaproteobacteria bacterium | reverse complement strand
GTGCTGCCGCGCTCATTGCCTCCGCGGTGCTGACTTCGCGGCGCGCCTCCTCGAGCTTCGTCCGAACCTTTGCGATGCGCCCCTCTAGGTTCGGCGCCGCCGAGGTGTCGCCCCGGACGGCGGCGGCATCCGGTCGGACCTCCTCAGCGCCGGCTGAGGAAAGCACCCCGGACCACGCGGGCTGATTGCCGACGATCAGGCAAAGCCAACACAAGGCGGTCAACCCCTGGCGGAGCGGTGCTGTCATAAGGGTCCAGATACCGTCGGACGCAATCGCGCCGACCATTCAAACTATTAGGCGACCATCGGCATGCAGCCGACAGTCGCCCCGTCCGGTTTGCGGTCGCCGTCCGCCTGTCCAGGCTTGGCGCGACCTCAACCGGTGTCCGCTCAGCCCGAGGCGAGCAACTGCCCCTCGCCGCCCTCCTTTACCGACCAGCCGCGCGCCTCCAGCTCCTTGCGGGCCATCTCGCTCAGCGTGCCGCCGAGCCAAAGCTCCTTGCCCTTCACCTCCGGCAGCGCCAGCAGATCGGCCTCGAACAGTTCCACGAACGCGCCGATGGCTGGCGTCCAGTAAAGGTGATCGAGCGGCGCGCAAAAAACGATCGTGCCGTCCTTCTTCTGGCCCACCGCCACCTTGCCGACGGAGACGAAGCGAGCCAGCGGCTCGACGGACCGGTGATAACCCGCATACATCGCGGCCTGGCGCTGGCGGAAGTAGGCGAGATCCTCGTTGTCGGTCAGCACCGCGTGGCGGATGAATGCGCCGCGGTTCTCGGTCCCCGCCATGCCGGACAGGGCCTCGACGATCAGCGTCTGTTCGCGCGGCGTGAACACCCCGTTCTCGATGTAGAGCTCGGCGATGTCGGCATTGACGCCCATCGCGGCGAGCTTCTCGCGATTGCGCTTGCGCAGTTCCACCGGCGGCAGATCGCGGAACGCCTCGTTGAGCGTCGCCGTGCTGCTTGTCACCGACAGGGCCACGCCCGCGCCCCCCGGCACCATCATCAGTGCAGCCTTGGCGGCAATGTTGCCGGCAAACCCCGCCTTGGCGACGGCATCCAGTTGCTTCTGCAGGACCGGATTGCGGGAGTACACGTCGACACCGAACTCATAGGCATATTCGCGCTTGGTCTTCGAGTAGCCGGCCAGGTTCGCCATGGCGCTGTCCTCCCCGGCACCCTTCGCGCCGCCGCTGGCGATCGCCTCCTGCGCACGCCCGAACATGGCTCCTACCCCGGTCACCGCGCCGGACAATGCGCCTGCGGGGTCGTTCAGCAGTGCCGAGGTCCCCGTGACGACGCTCCCCGCCGCCGCCTCCATGCCGGAGGCGAACTGGTCGCTGTCCTGCAATTGCTGCATGCGCGCCGCCGCCTCGACCTCGGCGGCGTACTGGATCGCCTGCGCGGTCGACGCCGCCCGCAGGGGCCCGGAGCGGGTGTCGATCGCATATATGTTCAGAAAGCCGTCGCTCTCTACCGTCTCCTGAACCTGGTGATTGGGTCCCTTGAGCGTGTCGGCCGGTAGCAGCGCCGAGGCCTTCATCGTCCCCGGTTGTTCATACTCGCCGGCGGCGAACGCCGGGGATAGGGACGCCAGACAGGCGGCGGTCAGCAGAGCGACAGGCAGCAGCTTGGGACCATAGGTGGTGTTCATGGGGACCTCTGTTGCGATATGGATTGAATCAGTCTGCGTTGGAAGGGCACCGTCGGGACGCGCCTACGCTTCCCGATGAGTTCGATACAGGGGCGCCTATTGTCGTAGTGGGCGGGTGGCCTGTATATGGGACCTTCGTCCAATTCATATTCACGCGAGGACATCGGCCCTTGCCCGCCGTTCGGCCGCAGCGGGGCAAATCCGACCAAAGTCCAATGGCCGGCACCCCCCACCCGGGTACACTGTGGCATGTCAGCGGGACGGTCGCCCGGTGGCGGCCGCCCGGCGATCCGAGCACCCGCTGACGGCCGGCGGCACCGTCCGGGTCGGTGACCGGTATGATGATGGGAAACACGTGGCGAATCGCGTGGTGGTGCGGGCCGCTACGACTTGCTCCTAGCCGCATGAACTGACTGGTGTTCGCGTCGGGCAGACCACCGGAGGACAATGACACTATGGCTCTGGACTATGTTGCACTGGGTATCATGATCTTTGCGGCCTTGGTCTGCTTCTACCTGATCATCGCCATCCACGACATTCCCTACGAAATTGCCAAGCACCGCAATCATCCGCACCAGGACGCCATCCACGTGGCTGGCTGGGTGAGTCTCCTGACCCTGCACGTGATCTGGCCGTTCCTGTGGATCTGGGCGACCATCTATCGGCCCGACCGCGGCTACGGATTTTCCTCGGGTAACGACAAGTGGCGAACGGATCTGAGCGCACGCCTCGCCACCATGGAGGCGCGCCTCACCGCGCTCGAAGCGTCCAAGGGTACGGCCCCGTCGCCCGTGGAGGATGAGGTGCTCGAAAAACCGCCGGCGGCGCAGGGATAGGAGGACCGTAACATGGAAATACTGCTGCTGATGATTTACACGTCCTTCTGCTGGGCGGTATTCAAGATCTTCAAGATACCCCTGAACAAGTGGTCGATTCCGACGGCCGCCCTGGGCGGCGTAGTCATGATCGCGGCCATGCTGCTGGTCATGAACTACAACCACCCCTACAGCACGCTGGTACGCGACATTTACGTTACGACGCCGATCATCCCCAACGTCCAGGGGCGAGTGATCGAGGTGCCGGTAGCTGCCAATACGCCGTTGAGGGAGGGCGATGTGCTGTTCCGCATCGATCCGGCACCCTACCAGTTCGAGGTGGACCGGCTGGAAGCGGCGCTCGCGAACGCGAACGCCAATGTCGGCCAGCTCGAACAGCAGTTGCGGGCGGCGGAGGCGGCGAC
>CAZTPK010000379.1:0-2938 GCA_964614765.1 uncultured Gammaproteobacteria bacterium | reverse complement strand
GTGACGGCCAGCGCGGATCGCCGGTGGCGGCCACGGCGGCCGGCGGCTGTTGCGCGGCGCGCGCCTGCAGCTGATCGATCACGTACTGTTGCTGTTCGACCTGTCCGCGCAGCTGCTGCACCTGGCGTTGCAGGGCCTCCACCTGGTTGGCCAGATCGAGCAACCCGCGGCCCTGGAGCGACTGCTCGAGCTTCTGCAGCCGGGCCTCCACGTCTTCGCCGTAGCCGGCCTCGACCACGGGTACGTCCTGGGCGGCGGCGCCCGGCGCCTGCAGCGTCGCGGCGATGGCAGCCGCCAGGGTGAGAATCCGGAAGGCGCCCGGGCCAGCGCGCGGTGTCGTGACCGTGGGACGCATGATTAGTAGGCGACCTCCACGCGGCGGTTCTGGCCGTAGGCGGCTTCGTCGTGGCCCGGATCCCGCGGCCGCTCCTCGCCGTAGCTCATGGTGCGGATCTGCGTGCCGGAGGCGCCGAGCAGCACCATCTGCCGCTGCACCGCCTGCGCGCGGCGCTCGCCGAGGGCGAGGTTGTATTCGCGCGAACCGCGCTCGTCGGTGTGGCCCTCCAGCGAGACCACGGCGCCGGGATTGGCGGCCAGGTGGCTCACCGCCGCTTCGATGATGGGGCGGAACTCCTCGCGTACCTCGCTGCTGTCGTAGTCGAAATAGATGATGCGATCGGTGCCGACGGCGCCGGTCAGATCCGTGCCCATCCCCTCGTTCACGGCGCCGCCCTCGAGCCCCTGCGATTCGGCGGTGCCCTGCGTCTGTGCTGCCAGTTCCTCGGGGGTCAGCCCCTGCTCGGTAGAGGAGGCTTCCTCCTTGGTGCGCTTGGCGCAGCCGAAGACGAGACTGCCGGCGGCGACGAGAACCAATACCTGCAACACTCGCTTGTACATGGGCCTTCTCCTGTCTTGGGTTCACGGCGGCCGCGACACCGGGCGGCAGCCTTGCTGATACGCGTTCCCGTCATCCCGGGCCACGGCTGGCCCGCGTCGGCTATCTTCTGAACGGACCCCACGCCGGTTCCCGCACCTGCGCCCCGCCGGGCAGATCGATGCGCTGGCGCACGCGGCCGTCGACGGACACGGCGGCGAGCTCGGTTCCGCCGCCGCCCGCCGTGGAGTACAGCAGCATGGTGCCGTTGGGCGCGAAGCTCGGCGACTCCGCCTGGCTCGAATCGCTGAGCACGCGGAACCCCCCATCGCGCAGGTTGAGTACGCCGATGCGATAGCCGCCGCTGCCGCCGTTCACCACCGCCAGGTGCTTGCCGTCCGCCGAGTATCGTGGCCTCGCATTATAAGGCCCCAGATTGAAAGTGATACGTTTCGGCGTCGGGTTGAACAGGCTCACCTCGTAGATCTGCGGCCCGCCGGCGCGGTCGGAGGTGAAGGCGATGCGCTGACCGTCGGGCGACCAGGTCGGCTCGGTGTCGATGGCCGGGTCGTTGGTCAGGCGCTGGAAGAGGCCGCTGTCCAGGTACAACACGTAGATCTCGGGATTTCCGTCCACCGAGCGGCGCAGCGCCAGCTTGGTGCCGTCGGGGGAGAAGTCCGGCGCGCTGTTGATGCCCTGGCCCTTGGCCACGGCGCGGCGCTGGCCGGTGGCGATGTCCTGCACGTAGACCGCCGAGGTCCGCCCCTCGAGCGAGGCGTAGGCGATCTGGCGGCCGTCCGGCGACCAGGCCGGCGAGAAGATTTCCGCCGGCGACTCCAGCAGCGTGCGCGGGTTGTAGCCGTCGCTGTCGGAGACCTGCAGGGTGTAGACCTTGCGGCCGGCGCCGCTGCCGCGCACGGTGACGTAGGCGATGCGCGTGGCGAAGGCGCCCTTCTCGCCGGTCAGCTGCTCGTAGATGATGTCGGCGATCTGATGCGCGGTGTAGCGCAGGTTGGCCGCGGAGGTGGAGCCGCGATAGGCGTAGAGCTTCTGGCCCTTGAACACGTCGACCAGCGTGAACTCCACGTTGTAGCCGTTGGCCGACGGGGTGACGGTGCCGACCACCATGTTCTCCGTGCCGAGCGACTTCCAGGACGGGAAGTCGATCTCCTGCAGCGCGGCGGGCTGCCCCGGCATCCGATCGGTGGTCATGGTGTCGAACCGGCCGCTGCGCCTGAGGTCCGCGGAGATCACCGCCGCGACGTCCTCGGGCAGGGGGCCAGACGTGCGGAATGGCACCACCGCGATCGGCAGCGGATTGTCGGCGCCCTGGGTGATATCGATCGAGATCTCCTCCTGCGCCCGGAGCGGCGGCGTCGTTCCCAGCAGCAGCGCCAGTGCACAAAGCAGTAGCGACATCGCAGTGCGTTGCGGTTGCATCGTGACTTACCCCTCGGGTTTGAAAGTAATCGAAAGAATCTTGCCGGCCAGACCCTTCTGCACCTGCGGATCGGTCGGGACCGGCAGCGGCGAGGACTTCAGCACCGCCAGTTCCGCCTGGCGATCGAAGGCCGGGTCGCCGCTGGATGGATCGACGCGCACATCCGTCACCTCGCCATTCGGGGTCAGCTTCACCTTCAGGGTGCAGCGCATGCCGCTGCCCGGGCGCGGATTGGTGAAGTTGGACGTGATTCTGCTCTGCCATATGGCCGTGTACTCGCTGAGCGCGTCACGGATCAGGTTGTTCAGCCGCTGCGCCTCCTCTTCGGCCTGCATCGCGGCCTGGAGTTCCTGCTGGCGCTGCGCCTCCTCGGCCTCCTCGCGCGCCTTGCGCGCCTCTTCTTCCTGCCGCTGCTTCTCCGCCAGCGCCCGCTGCTTCTCCTCCTCGATGCGCGCTCGCTCCTCCTCGGCCTTTCTCCTCTCCTCCTCGGCCTTGCGCGCGGCTTCCTCCTGCCGCTGCTTCTCCGCCAGCGCCTGCTGCTTTTCCTCCTCGATGCGCTTGCGCTCCTCCTCGGCCTTCTTCTTTTCCTCCTCGCGCTGGCGCTTCTCCTCCTCGATGCGCTT
>CAZTPK010000378.1:0-2951 GCA_964614765.1 uncultured Gammaproteobacteria bacterium | reverse complement strand
GTATAACGTGGCAGTGGCCCGCGCAGGGGCGCGCGGAGTCCGCCGACTCGGTCCTGGGCGAGCGCGGCATCAATATCTTCGGTACGCGCGGCCAGCCCGTGCGCGCCGCGGCAGACGGGCGCATCGTGTACAGCGGCAGTGGACTCGTGGGATACGGAAAGCTTATCATCGTCGAACACAACGACACCTATCTCAGCGCCTATGCCCACAACGACAAACTGCTTGTGGCGGAGGGCGCAAGGGTCGTCGGCGGTCAGCAGATCGCAGAGATGGGAAGCACGGGTACGCGGCAGGTGATGTTGCATTTCGAGATCCGCCGCGGCGGGAAGCCCGTTCCTCCCCTTGAATTCCTCCCTTGAGACGTGAGCTAACAGGAATGGCGGCAACGGGAACGAACGGCCAGGGAACGAGAGGTAAGCCTGCGGGATCCGGCCCCGAGGCGCGCGTCGAGGACAGCGCGGTGCTGGAGGTTGAAGCCCTCGAGACGGAGGTCGCCGAGGAAGATCTCGACATTACACTGGCCGACGCGCAGGCGCTCGCCGAGGAGCCCGACGATGTCGGCGATCCCGCCACCGACGACACCCTCGATCCCTCGATCACCATCACCGTCGATCGCGCGGTACCCGCCGGTGACGTCTCGGAGGGCGAGCTCGACGCCACGCGCATCTACCTGAACGAGATCGGCTTCGCCGACCTGCTCACGGCCGAGGAGGAGGTCCGCTACGCGCGGCTGGCGAAACGCGGCGACGAGGCCGCGCGCAAGAAGATGATCGTCAGCAATCTGCGCCTAGTGGTAAAGATCGCGCGCCGCTACATGAACCGGGGCCTGGCGCTGCTGGACCTGATCGAGGAAGGCAATCTCGGCCTGATCCGCGCGGTGGAGAAGTTCGACCCGGAACGGGGCTTCCGCTTCTCCACCTATGCCACCTGGTGGATCAGGCAGACGGTCGAGCGCGCGCTGATGAACCAGACGCGCACCATCCGGCTGCCCATACACGTGGTCAAGGAGATCAACATCTACATGCGGGCCGCCCGCCGGCTCGCACAGACCCTCGATCGCGAACCCACGCCCGAGGACGTGGCGCAGATGCTCGACCGGCCGATCGACGAGGTCAAGCGCATGCTCGGACTCAACGAGCGCGTCACCTCCATGGACAGCACCACCGACCACGACTCGGACCGTTCGCTCCTCGACACCATCCCTGACGAGCAGAATCCCGATCCATGGCTGTTGCTGCAGGACAACGACATGCAGCGGCACATCGAGATCTGGCTGTCGCAACTCAACGACAAGCAGCGCGCGGTCGTCGAGCGGCGCTTCGGCCTGAACGGGCACGAGATCGCCACGCTCGAGGAGGTCGGCAACGCAATCGGCGTGACTCGCGAGCGGGTCCGCCAGATTCAGATCGAGGCCCTGAAGCGCCTGCGCCAGATCCTGGAGCGCCAGGGCTTCTCAGTGGAGTCGCTGCTGCGCGAGACCTGAGCGCCGGTCCGCAGTCGACCGCGCACGCCGCCGCGGCGCTCGCTGCGGCTCAATCCGCTTCCGGCGGCAGCATCGCGCCGACCACCCGTCGTCCCTCGGACGCCAGCACTGCATAGCAGCGGCATGCCGAGCGGGTGTCCATCACCTCGTACCCGATCGCCGCGAGCATCAGCGGTGCGACGACTTCGGCCCGCGGGAATCGCAGCCGACGCCCGGTGCCGATGATGACGACCTCCGGATCCAGGCGCAGCAGCTGCTCGAGGTGCTCCGCCGCCATCTCCCCGGGACGCTGCGGAGCCCAGTCGACAATCAAGGTGTCGGGCGTCAGGACGAAGCTCCGCGCGAGCTCCTGCTCGTTGACCACGACGGCGGTGGCCGTGTAACCCCGGATGCTGTAACGCCCCTCGCCGGTGTCCAGTTGCAGTCTCACGTCGATGCCTCCACGGCGCCGCGCGCCGCTGGTTTCACGCAGCATAGGCCGTTAGGATCACGCGCACAATCACTCCCCCAACACGACGAGGCTGAAGACATGAGAGTAATCCTGCTGGGACCACCGGGCGCCGGCAAAGGCACCCAGGCGGACTTCATCTGCTCGGAGTTCCGCATTCCGAAGATCTCCACCGGCGACATGCTGCGCGCGGCGGTCAAGGCCGGCACGCCACTTGGCCAGGCGGCGAAGGAGATCATGGATGCCGGCGGCCTGGTCTCCGACGCGATCATCCTCGGTCTGGTGAAGGAGCGGATCGCCGAACCGGACTGCGACAACGGATTCCTGCTGGACGGCTTCCCGCGCACGATCCCGCAGGCCGAAGGCCTCCGCGAGATGGGCATAGACATCGATCGGGTCGTCGAGCTGGCCGTCGACGATGAGGAGATCGTCAAGCGCATGTCGGGCAGACGCGTGCACCCCGCCTCGGGCCGGTCCTACCACGTGCTGTTCAACCCGCCCAGGGTGCCCGACCGGGACGACGTGACCGGCGAGCCGCTGGTGCAGCGTGACGACGACAGGGAAGAGACGGTGCGCAAGCGTCTGGAGGTCTATCACCAGCAAACGCGGCCGCTCGTGGACTACTACCAGAAGCTCGACGGCCGCCGCTACACGCGCGTCGAAGGGGTCGGCGAGGTGAGCGCGATACGCGATCGCATCATCGAATCCCTGCGCCGCTGAGCGCCGCCGCTCAAGGAAGCGCCGCGTCGAGCCGATAATGACTTCGCCACGTCTGATGCCGCGCTCGATGAGTCGCAGACCCGCGCAATCGAGCACAGCGAAGAGCAGCCAACGACGAACATCGGATGCTTGGGGAGCCGCTGACATCGATCATCGACGAGCGATCCGAGTCGTAACCAGATTACAAAAAAGTTTGCAACTGTTCGCATTGTGATGTATATAAATGCGCGTGGTACTTGCTTCACATGTTGTTCAACACATCGATAGGGGGTTAAACATGGCAGCAAAGAAGAAGGCTAG
>CAZTPK010000377.1:0-2957 GCA_964614765.1 uncultured Gammaproteobacteria bacterium | reverse complement strand
GTCCACGCATCCCGGGAGGATTCTTCCCGGCGGCGCCGGGCGGGTGCGCGACCTGCTCCGCGGCCTCGTCCACTGCGGCGGCAAGGGTTCCGGCAGGGCGCGATCGGTCGCCTGAACCCTCGCTGCATGATGCCGATCAACTCGGGCCGAGAATGCCGCTTGCGCCCGTTAACCTGACGACGCCCGCCGATCTATATTTTTTGGAGAGGGAGTTGCTCAGAGGCTCGAGGCGAGATCATGTACACGGGTTTCCACATCAACGATGGCCGCATCCATGGCCCCACCGGCTATTCGAGGTATCACATCGTGGACGAGCGCATCCACGGTCCGAACGGCGATACCGGCTACTACATAGACGAGGGCCGTATTACCGGGCCGGACGGACCTACGAAGTTCTATGTTCAAGGCCAGCACATCTTCGGCCCCAGCGCTGATCTGCCCTTTGTATCGGTGTAGCCAGCTCGCTGGTCGCCGCGTCCAAGCGCGCTTCACGTGCGGGTCCGGGGTCGCGCAGTAGCTAGCCCTGCCGCTCGACCATCAGCTTCTTGATCTCGCCGATCGCCTTGGCGGGATTCAGGCCCTTCGGGCAGGTCTTGGTGCAGTTCATGATGGTGTGGCAGCGGTACAGGCGGAAGGGATCCTCCAGCATGTCGAGCCGCTCGCCGGTGTTCTCGTCGCGCGAGTCCGCGATCCAGCGGTAGGCCTGCAGCAGGATCGCGGGCCCCAGATAGCGCTCGCCGTTCCACCAGTAGCTCGGGCAGGAGGTGGAGCAGCTCGCGCAGAGGATGCATTCGTACAGCCCGTCGAGCCTGGCCCGATCCTCCTTGGACTGCAGGCGTTCGCGGTCGGGCGTCGGCGTCTGCGTCTGCAGCCAGGGCTTGATGGAGGCGTACTGCGCGTAGAAATGCGTGAGATCGGGGACGAGGTCCTTGACCACCGGCATGTGCGGCAGGGGATAGATCTTCACGGCGCCGCCGACGTCCTCGATCGCCTTGGTGCACGCCAGCGTGTTGGTGCCGTCGATGTTCATCGCGCAGGAGCCGCAGATCCCCTCGCGGCAGGAGCGGCGAAACGTCACCGTCGGGTCGAGTTCGTTCTTGATGTAGATGAGGGCGTCCAGCACCATCGGACCGCACTTGTCGAGATCGATCTCGTAGGTATCCAGCCGCGGGTTCTGCCCGGAGTCCGGGTCGTAACGGTAGAGGCGGAACTCGCGCGAGCGGCGGGCGCCGTTGGCCGCGCGCAGCGTCTTGCCTTCCTGCACTTTCGAATTCTTCGGTAGCGTGAATTCCGCCATTGTTGCCAGTCCTCGTCGGATTCGTGTTTCACACCTCCCGGACGCCGCCGCGGGTCGGCGGGCCCGGGGCGTCAATAAGTGCGCTTCTTGAGGGCGACGACCTCGACCTCGTTGGTGAGCGTGTACATGTGCACCGGCCGGTAGTCGAATCGCACGCCGCCCTTCTCGTCGATCCAGGCCACGGTGTGCTTCAGCCAGTTCACGTCGTCGCGCTCCGGATGGTCGTCGCGCGCCTGGGCGCCGCGGCTCTCGGTGCGGTTCAACGCCGACTTGATGCTGACCATGGCCTGCTGCAGCAGGTTCTCCAGCTCCAGCGTCTCCACCAGATCGGTATTCCAGATGAGCGAGCGATCGGACACCTTCACGTCGCGGAAGGAATCCCACACGGCCTGCAGCTTGGCGATGCCTTCCTCCATCAGCGGGCCGGTGCGGAATACGGCGCAGTGCTTCTGCATCGTGCGCTGCATCTCCAGGCGGATCTTCGCAGTGGGCTGCGATCCGCTGGCGTGCCGCAGGCGATCGAAGCGGGCGATGATGCGATCCGTGGTCTCGGCATGCAGTGGCCTGTGCGCCTGATTCTTCCGCACGTGATCTCCGCACCAATTGGCCGCGGCGCGTCCGAAGACGACGATGTCGAGCAGTGAGTTCGAGCCCAGGCGATTGGCGCCGTGCACGGACACGCACGCGGCCTCGCCGATCGCCATGAGGCCCGGCACCGGCGCGTCCGGATTGCCGTCGCGGATGGTGACGACCTGGCCATGGTAGTTCGTGGGTATGCCGCCCATGTTGTAGTGCACGGTCGGCAGCACGGGCGCCGGCTCCTTGGTGACGTCCACGCCGGCGAAGATCTTCGCCGTCTCGGCGATGCCTGGCAGGCGTTCGTTGATGACCTCCGGCCCCAGGTGCTCCAGGTGCAGCAGGATGTGGTCCTTGTCGGGCCCGCATCCGCGACCCTCCAGGATCTCCACGGTCATGGCCCGCGAGACGACGTCGCGGGAGGCGAGATCCTTGGCGTTGGGCGCGTAGCGCTCCATGAAGCGCTCACCGTTGGCGTTGGTGAGATAGCCGCCCTCGCCGCGGCAGCCCTCGGTCATCAGGCAGCCGGAACCGTAGATGCCGGTGGGATGGAACTGGATGAACTCCATGTCCTGCAGGCCGACGCCAGCGCGCGCGGCCATGCCGTTGCCGTCGCCGGTGTGAGTATGGGCGCCGGTGCAGGACAGGAAGGCGCGTCCGTAGCCGCCGGTGGCGAGCACGGTCTGGTGGGCGCGGAACACGTGCAGCGTGCCCTCGCTCAGGTCCCAGGCCACCACGCCGTGGCAGGCGCCGTCCTCGAACAGCAGGTCGATGGCGAAGTACTCGATGAAGAACTCCGCGTCGTGCTTCAGCGACTGCTGGTAGAGCGTGTGCAGGATCGCGTGCCCGGTGCGGTCGGCGGCGGCGCAGGTGCGCTGGGCGATGCCCTTGCCGTACTCGGTGGTCATGCCGCCGAAGGGCCGCTGGTATATCCTGCCGTCGTCGGTGCGCGAGAACGGCACGCCGTAGTGCTCCAGCTCGATCACCGCGGGCACGGCCTCGCGGCACATGTACTCGATGGCGTCCTGATCGCCGAGCCAGTCGGAGCCCTTGACCGTGTCGTACATGTGCCAGCGCCAGTCGT
>CAZTPK010000376.1:2748-2969 GCA_964614765.1 uncultured Gammaproteobacteria bacterium | reverse complement strand
GTGTCTGCCAGTCCTCCGCCACGCGGTAAGGCGCCTGCGAGCGCGGCAGCATGCCCTTGCCCTTGATGTGATCGGCGGCCTTCTCGGCGATCATGATGGTCGGCGCGTTGAGATTGCCGGTAGTGACCTGCGGCATGATCGAGGAGTCGACCACGCGCAGGCCCTCCACGCCGCGCACGCGACACTCCGGGTCGACCACGGCCATCGCGTCGACGCCCATC
>CAZTPK010000376.1:0-2738 GCA_964614765.1 uncultured Gammaproteobacteria bacterium | reverse complement strand
GTCGGTTCCCATGCGGCAGGTGCCGCAGGGGTGGAACGCGCTTTCCACCGAGCCGCGGACGAAGTCGTCGATCTCCTCGTCGGTCTGCACCTCCGGGCCCGGCTGCAGTTCCTCGCCGCGATACGGGTCGAAGGCGGGCTGGGCGAAGATCTCGCGCGTCAGCCGCACCGCGGCGCGCATCTCGAGCCAGTCCTCCTCGTGCGACATGTAGTTGAAGAACACGCGTGCCTTCGCGCGCGGATCGGCGCTGGCCAGCTGCACCCAGCCGCGGCTCTTGGAGCGCATGGATCCGACGTGGGCCTGGAAGCCGTGCGTGCCCGCCACGGCGTTGCCGTCGTAAGAGAACGCGCCCGCCAGGAAGTGATACTGGATGTCGGGCCAGCGCACTCCCGGGCGGCTGCGGATGAAGGCGCCGGTCTCGAAGTGGTTGGTGGCGCCGAGCCCGCCCTTGGTGAAGAACCACTTGGTGCCGATGAGAAACTTCGACCACGGGTTCATCACCTTGTTGAGCGTGATGGGCTGCGTGCACTCCTGCTGGAAGTACATCTCCAGGTGATCCTGCAGATTGCGGCCGACGCCCGGCAGATCGCGCACCACCGGCAGGCCCACCGCGCGCAGGTGCGCGGCGGGGCCGATCCCGGAGAGCTGCAGCAGCTGCGGCGAATTGATCGGGCCGCCGCTCAAGATCACCTCGCGCCGCGCGCGCGCCTCCAGCATGTTGCCGCCGCGCTCGAACACCACGCCGACGGCGCGCCCGTCGCGCAGCGTCACCTTGTGCGCCAGCGCGTTGAGCATGATCGTGAGCTTGCGCGTGGCGCGGACGGGATGGATGTAGGCGTTGGCGCAGCTCCAGCGCTGGCCGCGGTAGACCGTCATGTCCATGCGGCCGAAACCCTCCTGCTGGTAGCCGTTCATGTCGTCGGTCTTCCAGTAGCCGGCCTGGATGCCCGCCTCGACGAAAGTGTTGTACAGGGGGTTCTCCAGCGTGCCGTTGCAGGTGTGCAGCGGACCGCTGTCGCCGCGGTAGTCGTTGCCGCCCTCGGCCCGGCACTCCGCCTTGCGGAAATACGGCAGCACGTCGGCGTAGGACCAGTGCTCCGCGCCCATCTCCGCCCAGGTGTCGAAGTCGAGCGCGTTGCCGCGCACGTACACCATGCCGTTGATGGAGGAGGAACCGCCCAGCACCTTGCCGCGCGGGCAGTGCAGGCGGCGGCCCTTCAGGCCGGGCTCCGGCTCGGTCTCGTAGTGCCAGTTGTACTTCCCCATGTTCATCGGGATCGACAGTGCCGTCGGCATCTGGATGAAGATGCTCGAATCGCCGCCGCCGTACTCCAGCAGCAGGACGCTCACGTCCGGATCCTCGGTGAGCCGGTTCGCCAGCACGCAGCCGGCGGAGACGGCGCCGACGATGATGTAATCGAATTCGCCCGCGGAGTTCATGTCATGGTCCCGCCCGTTCAATAAGGTGAATCGACGTCGCCCATCTCCACGTACACGCTCTTCAATTGCGTGTAGTGCTCGACGCACGCCAGGCTGTTCTCCCGCCCGATGCCCGACTGCTTGTAGCCGCCGAAGGGGATCTCGATCGGGGTGATGTTGTAGTTGTTGATCCAGCAGATCCCCGCCTGCAGCTGCGCCACCACGCGGTGCGCGCGCTGCACGTCGCGGGTGAATACGCCGGCGGCCAGGCCGAAGCGGGTGGCGTTCGCCCGCGCCACGACCTCCTGCTCGTCCTCGAAGGCGAGGACCGTCATCACCGGCCCGAAGATCTCCTCCTGCACGACGCGCATGTCGTCCCGGCACTGCGCGAAGACCGTCGGCTCGACGAAGCAGCCGCGATCGCAGCCGCCGGCCAGGTAGCGCTGCCCGCCGCAGACCAGCTCGGCGCCGTTGTCGCGGCCGATGGCGATGTACTCGAGGACCTTGTTCATGTGCTCCTGCGAGATGAGAGCGCCGACGTCGGTGGCGGGATCGAGGGGATCGCCGATCCGCATCCTCGTCACGCGCTGGCGCAGGCGGTCGAGAAACTCCTGCAGAACGCTCGCGTGCACGAACACGCGCGTGCCGTTGGAGCAGATCTCCCCCTGCGTGAAGAAGTTCGCCAGCAACGCACCGGAGACCGCGTTGTGCAGGTCGGCGTCGGCGAAGACGATGAGCGGGGACTTGCCGCCGAGCTCGAGCGTGACGTGCTTGAGCGACTCCGCGGCCGCCGCCATCACGCGCTTGCCTGTGCCGACCTCGCCGGTCAGCGACACCTTGGCGATGTCCGGGTGCGCGGTCAGCAGCCGGCCGGTGCGGCCGTCGCCCTGCACCACGTTGAACACGCCCGGCGGCAGCCCGGCCTCGGTGTAGACCTCCGCGAGCTTCAGGGCAGTCAGGGGCGTGAGCTCCGCCGGTTTGAAGATCATGGCATTGCCGCAGGCGAGCGCCGGCGCGGACTTCCAGCAGGCGATCTGCAAGGGGTAGTTCCAGGCGCCGATGCCGGCGCAGATGCCGAGCGGCTCGCGCCGCGTGTAGGCGAAGGAGCGGCCGAGATCATAGTGATGGCCGTGCAGCGTGGCGGCCACGCCGGCGAAATACTCCAGGCAATCCGCGCCGGAGTGGACGTCCACGGCCAGCGCCTCGCGGACCGGCTTGCCGGTGTCGAGGACCTCCAGTCGCGCGAGCTCGTCGTTGCGCTCGCGCAGCAGGTTCGCCGCGCGCGTAAGGATGCGCCCGCGCTGCGTGCCGGTCATCGC
>CAZTPK010000375.1:0-2970 GCA_964614765.1 uncultured Gammaproteobacteria bacterium | reverse complement strand
GCTCGCGCCATGACTCAGGCCGGTCTCGGCATCCGGCGCGTAGGCCGGCCGCCTCGCCAGCCCCTTCTTGACCTGGTCCACCGTGACGCTCACGGCAATGGCGCTGGCGACCTCGCCGGCGTTGTAGCCGCCCATGCCGTCAGCCACCATCGCGAAGCCCAGGGCGGTGTCGGTGGCGGTGCTGTCCTCGTTGCGCGTGCGCTTCTGGCCGGGATCCGAAAAATTCGCCATCTCCAGCACGCTTGCCAAGCTCATCTTCTCTCCCCGGTCACGCGCTCTTCTTCTGCGCGCAGGCCTGCAGATCGCGCGCGAACTCCCCGCCGGTCTGATAGCGCTTGGCCAGATCTTTCTCGAGGGCCTTGTTGATGATGGTCTGCAGGCACGGCCTGGTGCGGGCCAGCTCGGGGCGCGCCTCCAGGATGTCGGTGTGCGGCTCGTTGGCGATCTTGTACATCAACGTGGCCATGGAGTCGCCGCGAAAAGGCAGGCGGCCGCAGAGCAGCTGGTAGAACGTCACCCCGTGCGAGAACAGGTCTGAGCGGCCGTCGATCTTGCGTCCGGCGAGCTGCTCCGGCGACATGTAGGAGGGGGTGCCTAGCACCATGCCGGTCTTGGTCTTGCTCGAATCGGTGATGCGCGCGATGCCGAAGTCCGTCAGCTTGATCGACTTGGCCTGCGGGTCGTACATGATGTTCGCTGGCTTGATGTCGCGGTGCACGACGTGCTGCCCGTGCGCATAATCCAGTGCCAGCGCCGACTTGTAGATGATGCCCATCACCAGCGGCACCGGCAGCAACGCGTCCTCCTTGGTATAGCGGGTGAGGTCATGGCCGGTGAGAAACTCCATGGCGATATAGGCTAGGTCGTGCTCTTCGCCGGCGTCGTAGATGGTGACGATGTTCGGGTGCTGCAGGCGGCCGGCGGTCTCGGCCTCGCGGAAGAAGCGCTGCTTGACCTCGTCCAGCTCGTCGGCTTCGAATTCCTGGGAGAGCGCGAGGGTCTTGATGGCCACCACGCGGTTTATCTTCGGGTCGCGTCCGAGATAGACGATGCCCATGGCGCCCTTGCCGAGCTCCTTCTCGACCTGGTAGCGCCCGAGCATCGGCTTCTGCACCGAGCCGTCCTCCAGCAGCAGCGTTCCGCCCGGGTGCGGGTTGGCACCGCCCAGGAGGATGGTGTCCTCCATCTGCTTGGAGCGCGTCATGCGCGTCTCCAGGTCGCGGAACTTCGGATTGTGCCCCGACATGTACTGGTAGACCGAGTAGGCCTTGGCGAACTGCCGCTTGCGCTCGAAGTCCAGCGCCAGGTTGTAAAGCGGATCCATCATGGAGTCCTCGAGCGGGCACTTGCGGAACTTCTCGAAGGCCATGTCGTACTGGCCCTGCTGCTGGAATGCCAGGCCGAGCATGCGATTGCTCTCCGCGGATTCGGTGTCGGCCTTCAGCTTGCCGCGCTCGGTAACCAGGAAGCGCTTGGTGGTCAGCAGAAGGTGCCCGCACACCAGCAGCAGCGCCGCAAGCATCGTCTGCAGCCAGTTCCCGGACTTCATCGAGAAGAAGCTCAGGGCCAGCAACGCGAGCAGCGCTCCGGCAGTGGCGATCGCCGCGTGACCGGCCTTCAGGCGCGGCAGCAGATAGGCGAGATACGCGCCGACCAGCAAGAACAGCAGGATCTCCACCCAGATGGCCCAGGCCGGGACCACGAAGAAATTCTCGTTCAGGATGCTCGCCACGGAGTGCGCGAGGATGAGCACCGGCGGCATCTCCGCCACCGGCGTATGGAAGGAGTCGCCGACGCCGAATGCGCTGGCGCCGATCAGCACCGTCTTGCCGGCGTATTTCGACGCGGGGATCTTGCCGGAGTAGACGTCGTAGAAGGAATCCACCTGGAAGGCCGGCTCGCCGGAGGGCTTGTTCTTGTAGAAGAACGTGTTCATCCGCGAGATCTGGTCCGTGCGGATCTCCAGCTTGCCGAGGTGCACCGACTCGCCCTTCACCAGCCTGATGTCGCCGCTGTCCAGGTTGAGAGTGCGGGCCGCGATAGCCAGCGCCATGGACGGGTAGTAGCGGTTGTAATAGTTCACCGCCAGCAGGTCGGTGCGGATGCCGCCGTCGGCGTCCTGCCATTGATTGACGTGGCCGATGGCGCTGGCGCGCGAGCCCAGGGCCTCGATGGGGGTGAAGATCCGGCGTGCCGGGAAGGCATCGAATCCCTCCACGGCTCCGGAGGAGACGTTGGCGTCGTCGATGGCGTTCCTATCCATGAACGCCGGCGTCGGGCGGTCCGGGTTGCCCAATGGCTCGCCCAGCTCGAAGAGGCTGGCCATCACCACGTTTCCGGCCTTCTCGATGGCCGTGGCCAGGGTCTGATCGTAGTCCAGTTCGGTCTTCGCGGCAGCGAGCTCGGTGCCGAGCTCGGCGACGGCTGCGTCGCCGCTGCCTTCCAGTCCGCGTTGCTTGTAGAGATCCAGCAGCCTGTTGATGCGCTCCAGGCCCGGGTCGGCCTGCGGTTCGGTGTACAGCACGGTGCTGGCGATGACCTTGGCGCCCGCGGCGGCCAGCATCTCCACCATCTCCGCGTGGACCTTGCGGGGCCACGGCCAGCGGCCGATGTTGCTGATGCTGTTGTCGTCGATGGCCACCACCGCGATCTGAGTGCCGGGGTCGCGCGAGGAGGTGCGCGCCCCGAAGTCGTACGCGGCGCGCTCGATCGTCTCCACCCACGCCGGACGGTTGCCCATGAGGAACAGGACGAGAAAGAGCAGCGTGAGGGCCACCCCGGCAAACCAGTCGGTAGTCCAGAACTTCGTGCGCATGGTGGATTTCGCCGGATGACGGTCTTTATTATTGTACGGCCTAGTCTAGCCGAAAGTGCCTTCGGCACTAAGTGCAGCACGGCGCCAGGGCCGGGCGGGCGCGTCCGGAAGTGTGCCCCGTCGCACTGTTTCCTTGCGTTCGCGGCGTGTCAGCC
>CAZTPK010000374.1:0-2973 GCA_964614765.1 uncultured Gammaproteobacteria bacterium | reverse complement strand
GGCGGGATGCGCTTGCTGGCCAGCAGGATGTCCAGCGCGTCGCGCACGCCCTGCGCGCCGGCCGGCGCGGAGGCCATGGAGGTGTAGAGGAAGCCGCCGCGGAACGGCGTGAACGGCCAGGTCGCGAGCAGCGTCATGCAGCCCGCGGCGTTCACGAACACGGTCCTGCCGCCGAGCAGGTCGTAGATCTCGTGCACCAGCTGCAGCCCGCCGCAGCCGGCGCACATGGCCGTGCCCGCGCCGAGCAGGTGCGTGGACGGCAAATCCTTCATGCTCTTGATCGCGGATTCGCTCATGGAGCCGCCTCGCCGCGTTCGACGTGCGCGATGGCCTGGAGCTTGCGCACCTCGCGCAGCTCGGAGGCCGTGTAGAGCAGCCGCGGTTCCGGCGCGGCGCCCGTGTCGGCCGCCGCGCGCGCTATCCTCGCCATCTCGTAGAACTCCTCGGCGGCAATGTCGCGTCCGCCGAGCCCGCCGATGAAGCTGGCAAGGACAGGCGCGCCCGCGCGGCCATAGAGCGCGGAGGCCAGCTCCGCATGCAGCACGCCGCCCTTGCCCATGGAGAGGTTCTGATCGACGACGGCCACGGCGCGCCTGTGCAACAGCAGCGCGCGCAGGGCCTCGTGCGGGAACGGCCTGAGCAGCCGCGGGCGCACCAGCCCGATCCTCCATCCGCGTTCGCGCAGCTGGTCGACGGCCGCCTTGGCCTTGGTCGCAAAGGCGCCGATCATGCAGAAGGCGATCTCCGAATCCTCGCAGCGGTAGGCCTCCACCGCGGGCCAGCGTCGTCCGAATGTGTTCGCGAAGTCCGCGGCGATCTCCTCGTAAACCGGCAGCGCCTGCATCGCCGCCAGATGCGCCTCGTAGCGAAAGTACGAATAGGGCGAGCCGCCGAGCACCGCCACCGCCTGGCTGATGGGCCTGGAGGCGCGGAACTCGACGTTCTCGGGGTCGAAGGGCGGCAGGAAACCCCGCACCTGCGCCGGCTCGGGCATCTCCACCGGCTCGCGGGTGAAGGAGAGGTAGAAGCCGTCCAGGTTGACGATCACCGGCAGGCGCACGCGCGCGTCCTCGGCCAGGCGGTAGGCGATCAATACCGTGTCGAGCACCTCCTGGCAGGTCGCGCAGTGGATCTGCAGGAAGCCCGAGTCGCGCGCCGCCAGCACGTCGGTGTGATCCGGTTCGAGCGTGATCGGGCTGGCGAGCGCGCGCGAGACGTTGACCAGCACGAACGGCGCCCGCCATCCCGCCACGGTGTAGATCATCTCCATCCCGTAGAGCAGGCCCTGGCTGGAGGTCGCCGTGAACACCCGCACGCCGGTGGCGGCCGCGGCGGCGGCGGCGGTGATCATGGAATGCTCGGACTCGAGCATCACCAGCCTGCCGCTCATCTCGCCGCGCGCGAACCACGCGGCGAGCGTCTCGATGATCTCGGTCTGCGGCGTGATTGGGAAGGCGGGCACGTAGTCGGCCTGCGCGAGGCGCGCGCCCCACGCGGCGGCGCCGTTGCCGGTCAGCAGCACGCGTTGCGACATGGACATGCTCCCGTGGCGTCGACGGCGATTGGCCGGCGCGAGACGCTCATCCCTTCGTCTCCGCGGCCGCCGCGGTACGCTCCGGCACAGCGTGGATCGCGTGCGGCGGGCAGACGGCGACGCAGACCATGCAGCCCTTGCAGTGATCGTAGTCGATGCGCGGGGTGTGGTCGGCGTCCACGTTTATCGCGCTGTCGGGGCAGAGGGTGCTGCAGACCCACGAGCAGCGGTTGCAGCGGTCGTAGTCGATGACCGGCCTGTAGGTCCGCCACACGCCGGTGTTGGCGAGCTCGCTGGTCGCCGCGGCGCGGATCGCGGGGGCGGCGATCACGGCTGCCTCGAAAGGCACGTCGATCCACTCCGGCGGCTGGTAGTCGCCGGCCGCGACGTCGCCGCCCTCCGTCACCAGGCCGGCGTGATCGGCGAGCGCGTCGAACACGGCCAGCGCCTGCGCGAGGCTCTGCTCGACCGCCTCCTGCCCGTACGGGGCCGTCTCCGCGCGCAGTGCGTCCGCCAGGCTATCGCGGCGGATGACGCCGAGCAGGCGCGCGGCGGCCGCGGCGCAATGAACGCCGGCAAAGGTGGGATCGGGCGCGGGGGCGAGCGTCAGCACCGGACTGGCGAGCTTCAGCCGATCGCGCCAGGTCTGCCCGGGTTCGGTGCTGGCGATGACGAAGACCGTGTCGGCCGATGCGCCCTGCAGCACGCCCGCGGCGGGCAGCGGCACCAGCGTGTCGTCGGCGACCAGTACGAGATCGGGGCGGGTGATGACGCCGCGCTCGTGGATCTCGCCGCGGGCGGCGCGCACGTAGGCGAAGATCGGCGCGCCGCGCCGCTCCGCGCCATAGCGCGGCGCGTCCTGCACGACGTAGCCCTCGCGGAAGAACGCGCTGCCCAGGATCTGGCTCGCGGTCTTGATGCCCTGGCCGCCGCGGCCGTGGAAGCGGATGCGATACATGATCCTTATTCCCTGCGTGTCGCGGGGGGCGGCCCGCTCACAAAATGTGGTAGCGGCGCGTGCGCATCGCGGCGCGCACGCGCGTGCCGGCCAGCTCGTTCGCCGCCGCGCGCGGCAGGCAGCCCTTGGCCTCGGCGGCGGCGAGCACCGCCTCGACGTTGGCGCGGATCTTCTCCTCGATGGCGTCGAAGGCGGCCTTCTGCGTCGCGCCCGCATACTCCATCGCCGCGCAGATGACGCCGCCCGCGTTGGCGATGAAGTCCGGGACGACAAGCACGCCGCGCGCTGCGAGAGAGGCCTCGGCGTTCGGCGTGATGGGGATGTTCGCGCCCTCGAGCACCAGTCTCGTCCTCAGCCGGTGGACGTTGTCCTCGCGCAGCACGTCGGGACGCGCGGCGGGGATCCAGATGTCGCAGTCGACGTCGATCACGGCCTCCGCGCCGAGCCTCCTGCCGCCGGGATGGTCGCACACGGACCCGCC
>CAZTPK010000373.1:1438-2973 GCA_964614765.1 uncultured Gammaproteobacteria bacterium | reverse complement strand
CCGCGTCCAGCACCGAGGTCGCCGGATCGGCGCCGAAGCGGCAGCCGCCGGCCTGCAGGTTCGGCGTCGGCGCGCCGTTGAGATTGGCGATGACGTTGCGGAACCCCATCCGCTCCATCACCGGGCGGGCGCGCTCGACGAGATACTGCGACACCCTGCCGTCGTGGGGATGGTGGCCGATGCGCACGCGCGAGACCGGCAGTCCCCACTTGTCCTTCACCTCCGGGTCGAGCGTCACGTGGCAGCTGTCGTTCGGCAGCCAGTCGCAGAAGATCTCGAATCGCAGCACCCGATTCTCCCGGAACACGGACTCCAGCCGGCGCTTGAACTCCCGGCCCCAGACCAGCTCGCCGTTCTCGTCGCGCCGCTCGGGCATGGCGCGATGGATGAAGCTCGGGGAGTTGCCGACGAAGTCGATGGTGCCGCCCTTGGCGCGGCCGCCGAGCGCGGGATCGTCGACGTAGTAGAAATCCTGCAGGCTGCGGTTGACGAACGGTCCGACGAGCTTCATGCGTCGCACCGTCTCCTCGTCGTAGTCCTTCAGCAGCACGTGGCCGGCGCCGGTTGCTCCGGCGGAGAAGACGAGGTTGCGGCCGACCTGCCCGTGATTGTTGCCGAGGCCGTTGGGGTGCCTCGGTCCGCTCGACAGCAGCAGCAGGCGCGATGACTCGATGGCCTGGCAGGCGACCACGAACGCCTTGGCGTCGACGCGCTGCGCCTGGCCGTTCCGATCGTAATACAGCACGCCGGTGGCGCGGCCGTCGGCGCCGGTCTCGATCCGGTAGACGTGCGACCGCGGGCGGATCTCGCAGCGGCCGGTGGCGACGGCGCGGTTTAGCAGCGCCACGCGCGCGCTGCCCTTGGCGCCGCTCGCGCAGCCGTAGCTGCCGCAGAAGCCGGAGTACTCGCAGGAACGGCGTTCCGCCTTGGGTCGAGTGAGGATGGCGCGCGCCACGGTGAGCGGCGTGTAGCCCATCTCCGCCGCTGCCTTGTCCACCCACTGCGCGAACAGGTGCTCCGCAGTCGGCGCGTAGGGGAAATCCGGAGTGGAGCGCGGTTCGAGAAACTTGTGCGGCACCACGCGGCCGGAGATGCCGATCTCCGTCTCCACCTTGGTGTAGTAGGGCTCGAGCTCCTCGTAGCCGATCGGCCAGTCGGTGATGTTGGCGCCGGCGATGGGGCCGAAGGCGCTGAGCAGGCGGAAGTCGTCGGGCTTCATCCGGAAGAAGTGCCCGCTCATGAAGTTCGACGAGCCGCCCACGCAGTTGCCGTTCCAGTAGTCGTGCCCGGAGTTCGGGTCCGAGGTCGGCAGGGCCGACCATTGTCCGCTTGCATCCGGCTCCTCGATCACCTGCGGTTCGGTCTTGTAGTCGGAGCGGAACACGCGGCGGTGGTTGCAGGTGACCTCGTCCTTGTAGAAGTCGCGCTCGTCGAACCACGGCCCCTTCTCCAGGACCACGACCGCGCGGCCGGCGCGCGCGGCCTCCCAGGCGATCGGACCGCCCCCCGCGCCGCTGCCGATGGCGCAGCCGGCG
>CAZTPK010000373.1:0-1425 GCA_964614765.1 uncultured Gammaproteobacteria bacterium | reverse complement strand
CCTTCATGCCGGCTTGATCTCGAAATAGCGCTTGCCGATCGGCGGCCGCGGGAAGCCGGCCGTGTAGCCCAGCCACTTCCAGCCGATCTCACCGGTGTTGCCGCCATAGACCGGGTCCGCCAGCAATGCCTCGAGCAGGTAATACATCACCAGCGAGATCCAGTTGGCGCCGTCGGTGCTGCCGGCCATCTTGCGCAGGGCCGCCTCCCGCTCCTCTTCATCGAGTTCCTCGAACAGGCGGCCGCCGTAGTCGAGCCCGATGCGTTTGCGAAGGAATACCGCGCCTGCCGTGATGAATTTCCGATCCTCGATCGCGTCGCCCTCGTCGCGGCCGAGCGCGTCCTGCAGATAGGCGAGGGCGTTGATCTGGGCCGCGCCGGGGCTGTCGGCCTCGGTCGGCAGCAGATGCGACTGCACGCCCTCCAGCAGCGGCCATGGCGCCTCCTCGAGCACCCGGGCGAGCGGCGAGGGCAGGCCGCCGCCCGGCGCCATGGGCAGGACGTCCCCGACCGCCCGAGCCGTCGCCACGGCCCCGGCCCCCGCGAGCAGCGAGAGCAGGAACTGGCGGCGGCGCCACAGCAGGCGGTCGCTGCGCTGAAATGTGTACAGGAAGTGTTCTTCCATCGCGTTCTCGCGGGGCGGCATGCTGGCCGGTGCGCGATTGGACCACGATCCGGCGCCGGAATTCTATGGGCGGGCGGCGGGGGCGGGCGACCGCCATCTCCGGCCGCGTGCCCATCCGGCCCCTATCTTGCAAGGCAATGAACGGCTCGGGGGGTATGCGAGGGGTCTAGACTTGCATTAGGGCGGGCTACGCGCGAATCGGGACACGGGGCGCCACGCTGGCGTTGCGCCCGGCCGTCGGCGCCGGTCACGGGCAGCACCGCGGCCGCGGCAGCGGCACGAGGAAATCGTGCGTCACGAAGCATCGATGGAAACGATCGGAACGATCAGGACAGCGGCCGTTCCCCCGGGCAATCGTCGGGAAGGTTTGGCGTTCGCCGTTATCCTGCTGGCGGCTCTGGCGCTGTTCGGTCACTTCATATGGTCCGGCTACCGCGATGCGCAGCGCGCCGCCGAGATCGACGTGACCAACCTCGCGCGGGTCATCGAGCAGGATGTGCGTTTCACCCTCGATCGCGCCAGACGCGAGCTTTCCATCGCGGTCGCCGCGATAGGGGCGACCGGCGGGCCCAGGGACTGGGTTGCGGAGCTGCGGAGCGGGAGGCTCAAGGGGTTTGCACAGCTTCACAGCGACCTCGGACGATTCGCCGTGATAGGTCGCGACCGCAGCGGCTGGGTGGTCACCGACCCGGCCGCCGGGCACGCGGTGCCGGCCTGGCCGGAAGTCACCCAGCAGATCGACTTCGATCGGGCCAGTGGCCCGGACATCGCGGTACCGGGGTGTCGCACGGCGCGCGAGGG
>CAZTPK010000372.1:0-2988 GCA_964614765.1 uncultured Gammaproteobacteria bacterium | reverse complement strand
GAAGATGTGGATCGCCTCGGCCTCGAGCTCGTCGAGATGGGAGAGATGGATCGGGGTCTCGGTCATCACGTGTGCAGGCCGCACTCGATCTTGCCGTGCCCCGACCAGCGGCCCTCGCGCCCTCGCCGGACACCGGCCAGCGCGTCGGGATTGATTTACGGTCTCGGAAGGATAGCGATTGGTCAGGTATTCGCAACAACTGTTCTTCAAGTACGGCTGGGCGCTGCCCGCCGCGCTGCCGCTGGCGCAGATCGTAGGCCGCGCCGCTTTCACCATACTCGGCGTCGTTTACATCGTTTGGGCGGCGACGGCGCTGTGTGACCGCAGATTCTCGTTCGACCGGCCCATCATGGTCGCCTACTTCTTGCTGGTTCTGGCGTACGTCCTGGCGGTCCCCATTGCCGCAGAACCACTCCGGCTGCTCGAGGACTACGCGATCTTCGTCGTTTTCAGCATCGTTCCGTTTTTCACCCTGGCGTCCCTCGCATACGTCGAGACCGGCCAACGCCGGCTCATCGACGTCTATGCCTGGGTAGCGGCCCTCGCCGTCGTCCTCCTGTACGCCCTGCTCGCCCGCGGGGTGTCGCAGCCGAAGTTCGTGCCGGAGCACTTCATGCGCGAGGACAATCTGCCGTTTCTGGCGCCATTTCTCATATACGGGCTTCGGCGCCTGTGCACCGGTCCAAAAGGCTGGTGGCTTGCCGGGGCCGCGGCCGCGAGCATGCTGGCTTACGTGCTGATGTCGCATGGCCGCGCCGCGCTGGTAGGCCTGATCGTGGGCATGGCGGCGTACGCATACTTCGTGCTGGGGCAGCCGCTGCGACGAATATTCCTGGTCGCCGCCGCGCTGCTCTCCTTGGCGGTATTCGCCAGGGGCGAACAACTCATTGAACGGTTGCGCGAGGCAACGACCATCGAGGAGCGCATAGACACTCTGAGCAGTACGCGCACCGCAATGTGGCGCAACGCGCTGGCCAATCCGCCTGAGAACATCTGGATCGGAGTCGGGATCGGCAACGCAGCTTCCAGCAGCAAGGTCTTCTCGGTAGTCATCCAACAAAAGGAGCAGCGGGCGTCGAAACATCTCCACAACTTCCTGCTCGACTGCTGGTATGAAACCGGCGTAATCGGTCTCGGCGCCCTGCTGATCTGGCTCGGCGTCCTGCTGCATCGGGCGCTGAGCACCTGGCGGCATAGCCTTGGCGAAGAAAAGGCGCAGGCCGGAGTCCTGCTTTCGGCGTCCTTCGCCATCATGGCGAACGCTTTTTTCAGCTACTCGTACTTGTCCAAGCAGTTCGTGATCTACCTGCCGCTGTTTCTGCTGGTCGCGGCGATGGCCGCGCAGCGCACGTCGACGACAGTCGCGCCGTCGGGAGCCGATCCCGCACGCGATCGACCGTCCGCGCCTGCGCTGTCATGACCTTGAATGGCGCAGCGGCAAGGGCTCATCGCCCGACGCAGTGATATTCAAAACCCGCGGCGCGCATGGCGCCGGGCTCATAGACGTTGCGCAGATCGCAGAAGACGTTGCCGATCATTCTGGCCTTGATCCGGTCGAGGTCGAGGCCGCGATAGACGTTCCACTCCGTCAGCAGCACGACCGCATCCGCACCCTCGGACGCCTCGTAGACGTCCTGGCAATAGACGATTCCCGCCGGCAGCAGCTTCTTCGCCTCTTCCATGCCGTGCGGATCGTGCGCGCGGATCCTGGCTCC
Organism: uncultured Gammaproteobacteria bacterium; assembly: GCA_964614765.1. GTDB lineage: Bacteria > Pseudomonadota > Gammaproteobacteria > JAJPIJ01 > JAJPIJ01 > JAJVHZ01. Next base: position 1,273 of record CAZTPK010000372.1, on the reverse strand, counting down.
TTTCTCCATCAATGGCGGCAGGATCGACAGCGACGGCGCGTCGCGCATGTCGTCGGTCTCGGGCTTGAACGTCAAGCCCAGCGCGGCGATGGTCTTGCCCGCCTCGACGCCGCCCAGCGCGTCGCGGATCTTCTTCACCATGCGCGCCTTCTGCGCCGCGTTGACCTCGATGACGGCCTCGACGATGCGGCTGGACACGCCGTGTTCCTGCGCGATGCGGACCAGCGCCTGCGTGTCTTTCGGGAAGCACGAGCCGCCGTAGCCCGGCCCGGCGTGCAGGAACTTGCGGCCGATGCGGCCATCCAGGCCCATGCCCTTGGCCACCGCGTGCACGTCGGCGCCCACGGCCTCGCAGAGCATGGAGATCTCGTTGATGAAGCTTATCTTGGTGGCCAGAAAGGCGTTGCTCGCGTACTTGATGAGCTCGGCGCTCTCGATGCTGGTCTTGAGGATGGGCGCCTCGATGAGGTTGAGCGGGCGATAGAGTTCCCTCAGCAGCGCCTCGGCGCGGCCGCTCTCGACGCCTATTACGACGCGATCGGGACGCATGAAGTCGGAGATCGCGGCGCCCTCGCGCAGAAACTCGGGGTTGGAGGCCACGTCGAATTCGGCGTTCGGATTGGTCTCGCGGACGATGCGCGCGACGTTGCGCGCCGTGCCGACCGGCACCGTCGACTTGTCGACGATCACGGTGTAACCCTTCAGGGCCGCAGCGATCTGGCGCGCGGCCTCGTAGACGTACGTCAGATCGGCGTAACCCTCGCCGCGACGGCTGGGAGTGCCGACGGCGATGAAGACGATGTCGGCGTCGCCGACGGCGCCCGCCAGATCCGTGCTGAAGTGCAACCGCCGTCCGCGTACGTTCTTCTCGACAAGGGCGTCGAGTCCGGGTTCGTAGATGGGGATCTGGCCCGCCTTGAGGCGATCGATCTTGCCCTGATCCACGTCCACGCAGGTGACAGTGGCGCCGAATTCAGAAAAGCATGCCCCGGAGACCAGACCGACATATCCGGCCCCGATCATCACGACATTCATACCTTAGGCTCGTGATTGGTGATTGGTGATTTGTGGTTCGACATGCCGCGCAATACGACGGAGGGGCGCATCACTTGCGCGATTATACGTCGATTCTCCGCTTGAAAGCGCAGTCGGAACCGCTCGTCGGGCGCCTACTCGGAAGTCGGCAAGCAGATCCGGTGCGCCGGTTGAATCGAGAACCGCCATGGCCGCAAGTCCCTGTGCGTCTGCGTGGTTGACGTTCCCTGTCTCCAAT
>CAZTPK010000371.1:0-3018 GCA_964614765.1 uncultured Gammaproteobacteria bacterium | reverse complement strand
CGATCGGCCAGAACCTGTTCAAAGAGACCGTCTCGAGCGGCACGGCGCAGACCGGTACGCCCGGTACCGACGGCATGGGCACGCTGGTGCAGGGGTCGCTGGAGAGCTCCAACGTCAACGTGGTGGAGGAACTCGTAAACATGATCGAGACGCAGCGCGCCTACGAGATGAACTCCAAGGCCATTTCCACCGTGGATCAAATGCTGGGCTTCGTGACCCAGACCCTCTGATAGGCGGCTGAACCCATGATCAAGGCGAACTCTTCCCGCATGTACGACAGGGCCGCTGTGCTGGCGGCCTGGACCTTCCTCGCCGTGGCCATCATCGCGGCCAGCGGCTGCACCGGCAGCGCCCCGCGGCGCGACCCGGAGATCGCCGCGGCCATGCCGGCGGCTCGCGTGCCGACCGAGCAGCACCCCGGCGGCTCGATCTATCAGCCCGGCCATAACCTCTACCTGTTCGAGGACGCGAAGGCGCGCCGTATCGGCGACACGCTGACCATCAAGCTGGTGGAGAAGACGACGGCGGAAAGTTCCTCCAGCAGCAGCTTCGACAGGGAGAGCTCGACGACGATTGCCAATCCGACCATCCTCGGCTCCACACCGCAGTTCGGTCTGCCCGGCGCCCTGCCGCTGGCCGACACCGACAACAACACGCTGGAGACCTCGATGGGCGCCACGTCGGACTTCACCGGCAAGGGCGACAACGAGCAGGAGAGCAGCCTCATCGGCGACATCACGGTGACCGTGGCCGACGTCCTGCCGAACGGCAACCTCGTGGTGCGCGGCGAAAAGCGCGTGCGCATCAACCAGGGCAACGAGTACGTGAAGCTGTCCGGCATCGTGCGTCCGATCGACATCGGCACGGACAATTCGATACCCTCCACCAAGGTCGCCGACGCGACCATCATCTACAATGGCGACGGGCAGACCGCCAGCGCCAGCAAGGCCGGCTGGTTGACGCGATTCTTCACCAGCGCGCTCTCGCCGCTCTGAGAACCGCGGCGATCGGGCAAGGCATGCGCATGATGCGAGTGTTTTCGAACCTGGTAGCCGGCGGGCTGCTGGCGGTGATTGCCGCCTCGGCGCAAGCCGAGCGCATCAAGGACATCGCGCGGATCGCCGGGGTGCGTGACAACCAGCTCGTGGGCTTCGGCCTGGTCGTCGGCCTCGATGGCACGGGTGACAAGACCCAGTTCACCACCCAGAGCGCCAAGAACATGGCCAAGCAGCTGGGCATCACGCTGCCCGAGAAGACGAATCCTTCACTGAAGAATGCGGCCGCGGTCATCGTGCATGCGACGCTGCCGGCGTTCGCCAAACCCGGGCAGACCATCGACGTGACGGTCTCCTCCATCGGCGACGCCAAGAGCCTGCGCGGCGGCAGTCTCATCATGACGCCGCTGAAGGGTGCCGACGGCAACATCTACGCGATCGCGCAGGGCAACGTGGTGGTCGGCGGACTCGGCGTGGAGACCACCGACGGCTCCTCGATCAGCATCAACGTGCCGAGCAGCGGACGCATCGCCAACGGCGCCACCGTGGAACGCGAGGTCATGACCGCGTTCAACCAGGGCACCCAACTGCTGCTCACGCTCAACACTCCGGACTTCACCACCGCCACGCGCATGGCCGAGGCAATCAATGCGAACGGCGGCCGTGCTCAGCCGATCGACGGCTCCTCCGTGGCCGTCGCCATGCCGGTCGACCCGCAGCAGCGGGTGGCATTCATGTCCCAGGTCGAGAACCTCGAGCTTTCGCCGGGCGAGGCGGCCGCCAAGGTGGTCGTCAATTCGCGCACCGGCACCATCGTCATCGGGCAGCATGTCGCCGTCAGCGCCGCCGCGGTCACGCACGGCAGCCTCACGGTCACGATCACCAACGACCCCATCGTGAGCCAGCCGCCGCCCTTGTCCCGCGGCGACACGGTGGTGGTTCCGAAGCAGAACATCGACGTCAAGGAGGAGAAGAGCCGCATGTTCCTCTTCAATCCGGGCGTCAAACTCGACGACATCGTCCGCGCCGTCAACGCCGTGGGCGCGGCGCCGGGTGACCTGGTCGCCATCCTCGAGGCGCTCAAGCAGGCCGGCGCGCTGAAGGCGGAGCTGGTGGTGATCTGATGGGGAGCGGGTTCGAGAAGGCGCTAGCGGGCGCGGATTTCGGTGCGCTGGTCGGTCTGCGCGCCGAGGCCCGCAAGAACTCCCCGGAGGCGGCGCGCGCCGTGGCGCAGCAGTTCGAGGCCCTGTTCGTGCAGACCATGCTGCAGAGCATGCGCGAGGCCAGCAACGTCGGCGGGCTGTTCGACAGCTCTCAAACCGAGCTGTACCAGGACCTGTTCGACAAGCAGATAGCCGTGGACATCGCCAGGCGCGGCGATCTGGGCTTGGCCGACATGCTGCTGAGACAGATCACTCCGAGGGAGACGGGCACGGTGAATTCTGAGGCGCTCGGCAAGTTCGAACCGCGCTGGTGGCAGGGCATGCACGGGGAACCGCTGCAGACCATGCGTCAGCTGGAGACCTCCGAGCGCATCGCCGCTGCCATCGGCGCATCCGAGGACGATGCCGCGCCGGCCGATGCAGCCGAGGAAGTCCCGGCATTCAATCCGCGCACCTTCAGCTCGCGCGAGGAGTTCGTGCGCGCGCTGGCGCCGCACGCCGAGGCGGCGGGCAGGAAGCTGGGACTGGATCCGGACCTGCTGCTGGCGCAGGCGGCGCTGGAGACCGGCTGGGGCAAGCACATGATCCGCGACCGCACCGGCGGCAACAGCTTCAATCTCTTCGGCATAAAGGCCGGTTCGAGCTGGGCAGGCGAGCGGATGCGGGTGAGCACGCTGGAGTACCAGGACGGCGTCGCGCGCCGCGAGCTGGCGCCGTTCCGCGCCTACGATTCATATGCGCACAGCTTCAACGACTACGTCGAGTTCCTGCAGAGCCGGCCGCGCTACTCGCGCGCGCTGGAGAACGCGGGCGACCCGGAATCCTACATCCGCGCCCTGCAGGGCGCCGGCTATGCCACC
>CAZTPK010000370.1:0-3029 GCA_964614765.1 uncultured Gammaproteobacteria bacterium | reverse complement strand
CCACCCTCCCCGTCTACCTGAACGCCCTCACGGGGAAGGGCGTCCACGTCGTGACGGTGAACGACTACCTCGCCCGCCGCGACGCCGAGTGGATGGGTCGGATCTACCGGTTCCTCGGCATGACGGTCGGCTGCATCCAGCACGACCTCGGCGACCACGAACGGCAGCAGGCCTACCGCTGCGACATCACGTACGGCACGAACAACGAGTTCGGGTTCGACTACCTCCGCGACAACATGAAGTTCTCGCTCGCGTCGATGGTCCAGCGAGGGCACCACTACGCGGTCGTCGACGAAGTCGATTCGATTCTGATCGATGAGGCGCGGACCCCCCTCATCATCAGCGGCCCCTCCGACGAAGCGACCGACAAGTACTACGAGGTCGACAAGATCATCCCGAAGCTCCAGAAAGGGGCGGTGATTCAGGGCGGCAAGGACTACGAGCACGAGGATACCGGCGATTACGTGGTGGACGAGAAGGCCCGGACGGTCACCCTGACCGATCGCGGAGTGGAGCACTGCCAGCGTCTGCTCGGGATCGAGAACCTCTACGACCCCCTGAACATGGACACGCTCCACGCGATCAACCAGGCGCTCAAGGCCCACACCCTCTTCCAGCGCGACGTCCACTACATGATCAAGGACGGAGCCGTCGTGATCGTGGACGAGTTCACGGGGCGCCTCATGCCGGGACGGCGCTGGAGCGACGGGCTCCACCAGGCGGTCGAGGCGAAGGAAGGGGTCAAGATCGAGCGCGAAAACCAGACGCTCGCGACGATCACCTTCCAGAACTACTTCCGGATGTACGAGAAGCTCTCGGGGATGACCGGAACCGCCGACACCGAGGCGGTCGAGTTCGACCGGATCTACAACCTCGAGGTCGCGGTCATCCCGACGAACAAGCCGATGATCCGGAAGGATTACGACGACGTGATCTACCGGACCGAGCCGGAGAAGTGGAAGGCGGTCGTCGAGGAGATCGTCGAGGCCCAGAAGCGGGGGCAGCCCTCGCTCGTCGGGACGGTGTCGATCGAGAAGTCGGAGCGGCTTTCGGAACTCCTGAAGCGCAGGGGGGTCAAGCACGTCGTCCTCAACGCCAAGTATCACGAGATGGAGGCCGAGATCGTCGCCCAGGCGGGGAGGATCGGCGCGGTCACGATCGCGACGAACATGGCGGGACGCGGCACCGACATCCTCCTCGGCGGGAACCCCGAGTACCTCGCACGGCAGGAGTTGATCCGTGCGGGCCTCAAGCCGGGCGAAACTCCGCCGGAGGAATGGGAGCGGGCCTGGAGCGAAGCGCTCGCCCGCGCGAAGGAGCAGTGCGAGAAGGAACACCGGGCCGTCGTCGCGGCCGGCGGGCTCCATATCGTCGGCACCGAGCGCCACGAGTCGCGCCGGATCGACAACCAGCTCCGCGGACGTGCGGGCCGTCAGGGGGACCCGGGGTCGTCCCGGTTCTTCCTCTCCCTCGACGACGATCTGATGCGGATTTTCGCCGGGGAGCGCCTCAAGGCGGCGATGCTCAAGCTCGGGATGGAGGAGGACGTCCCGATCGAATCCCGCATGGTGTCGAAGTCGATCGAGCGCGCCCAAAAGCAGGTCGAGCAACGGAACTTCGAAACGCGCAAACACCTCCTCGAATACGACGACGTCAACAACAAGCAGCGGAACGAGATCTACGCCCTCCGCCGCGAGATCCTCGAGGGGAAGAACCAAAAGGAGTACATCCTCGAGAAGGGTCAGGAGATCCTCGCGATCCTGATCGACACGCACCTGACCTCCCAGAAAGAACCAGAGAAGTGGGAGGTCGACGCCTTCCGGCAACAGCTCCAGCACTTCTTCGGGTACGACCCGGAGTCCGACGGGATCAAGATCCGCGAACTGAGCGAGCAGGAGGTCTTCGACCGGATCGCGGAGAAACTCCTCGCGCGCTACGAGGCGAAGGAGGCCGTGGTCGGCTCCGACCTGATGCGGCAGTACGAGCGCCACATCCTCATGCAGATCATCGACCACGCGTGGAAGGAGCATCTCCTCGCGATGGACCACTTGAAGGACGGGATCGGCCTCCGCGCCTACGGGCAGAAAGATCCCCTCGTCGAGTACAAGCGCGAGTCGTTCGACATGTTCGGCATGATGAAGGAGAGGATCGAGAACGACGCGGTCCGATTCCTTTTCCTCCTCGAGCCGATGACCGAGGAGGACCGCCGGCGCGAGGAGGAGAGGCGCCGGCGCGAGCAGCAGCGGATTTTCGAGGCCGCTTCGCGGTCGGCGTCGGGAGTCACGGCCCGCGGGGGGGTCACCCCGGTCGCTCGGAAGGACGCGAAGGTCGGTCGGAACGATCCGTGTCCGTGCGGGTCGGGCAAGAAGTACAAGAAGTGCCACGGGGCCGGCGCGGAGACCCACGCGTGACCCGCTCCCGGATCGGAGGGCCGCCATGGGCATGACCGTTTCCGAGAAGAACTTCCTCGAAAAGATCGCCTCTTACGTTCCCGGGGTTTCCGGCTATCGCGAGCGGGAGGCGCGCCGCGAGACCGACCGCCGTCTCCGGGAGTTTCTCGCGGGGCGCCTCGACGAGGCGCGCCGTTCGCTCGACGCGGTGCGCAACGCGGCCACGCGAGCGGGGGAGATCGGGGTCCTCAACGAGGCGGGCCGTCTCGACCGAGCGCTCCAGAAGGGGGCGGCCGGTCTCCGCTTCGCCGACTACGGGTACAGCGGCCTCTTCGACCAGGTGAAGATTCGCGAAGCCGAGCTCGACCGGATCTATGCGTACGACGAGGCGCTCCTCTCGGACGTCGTGGCGGTCGCCGACCGGCTCGCGACGCTCGCCGGGGAGGCGCCCGACGGGGAGGCGCTCGCCGATCTCGCGCGCCGCCTCGAGGACCTCGACCGTCGGATCGGAAGACGCAGGGAGCTGTTCGACACGCCGGCCGTATGACGGCGGGCACGGGAGGCATTCCATGGCGATCGAAGTCCTCGAGTGGAAGGACGACTCGGGCCGGGAGATGGTCTGGCGGTTCGCCGCCGGCG
>CAZTPK010000369.1:637-3037 GCA_964614765.1 uncultured Gammaproteobacteria bacterium | reverse complement strand
GTCCACAACTCCTTGCCCAGCCGGCCGGTGTTGTGGCGGATGAGCGCGTTGGCGGCCTTCAGGATGGTGGCGGTGGAGCGGTAGTTCTGCTCCAGGCGGACGAGGCGCACGTTCGGGAAGTCCCGCGAGAAGCGCTCCATGTGCTCTACCTGCGCGCCGCGCCAGCTGTAGATGGACTGGTCGTCGTCGCCGACCACGAACAGGCTGCGGTCGGGGTCGGCCGGGCGCCCGAGCGAGCCGCCCAGGTAGCGCAGCCAGGCATACTGGATCGAGTTGGTGTCCTGGAACTCGTCGACCAGCACGTGGCGGAATCGCTGCCGGTAGTGCTGCAGCAGGTCCTCGTCGTTGCGCCACAGCTCCAGCGATCGCAGCAGCAGCTCGGTGAAGTCGACCACGCCGGTGCGCGCGCAGGTCTCCTCGTAGACGCGGTAGATGCGCACCAGCTGCGCCAGCGTCGCATCGCCCTGATCCGCGACCTTCTCGGCCCGCAGCCCCTCCTCCTTGCGCGCGTTGATGAACCACTGCGCCTCCCGCGCCGGCCAGCGGCTGTCGTCCAGCCCCATGCCCTTGATCACGCGCCGGACCGTGCGCAGCTGATCGTCGCTGTCGAGGATCTGGAAGTTCTGCGGCAGCCCCGCCTCGCGGGCGTGCGCACGCAGCAGCCGGTGCGCGATACCGTGGAACGTGCCCACCCACATGCCTGAGGCCGGCGTCGCAAGCAGCTGCTCGATCCGCCCGCGCATCTCGGCGGCGGCCTTGTTGGTGAAGGTGACCGCGAGGATGCCCTGCGGGCTCGCCTGCGCGGTGGCGACGTACCAGGCGACCCGGTGCACGAGCACGCGCGTCTTACCGCTGCCGGCGCCGGCCAGCACCAGAAGATTGGTCGGCTCGGCGCTGACGGCCTCGCGTTGCGCGTCGTTGAGGGGGTCCAGGATCCGGGAGACATCCATGCGCGAATTCTACCCGAATGCGCCGCGCACTTCCGGACGCGCCGGAGGCCACGCGCACCGGCCGCCACCGTCGCGGCGCGGCCCCGGCAGGTGCTGTCCCGGGAAGCTCGGGCCGGGCCGGAGCTCACCCGTGGCTGATACAATCGCGAGCGATGAGCAACGAAGATCCGGCATTCAACGAGCAGCACGCCCTCGACGTCATTCAGCAAACCCTCGCCCTGGCACGCGCGGCGGGCGCCAGCGCCGCGGAGGCCGCCTACGGCCAGAGCGCGGGCCTGTCGGTGACCGTGCGCATGGGCGAGCTGGAAACCCTGCAGCATCAGCGCGACAAGTCGCTGCAGGTCACCGTCTACCTGGGGCTCCGCAAGGGCTCGGCCAGCAGCACCGATCTCCGCACCGAGGCGCTGCGCAAGACGGTGGAGGCGGCGCACGCCATCGCCCGTCACGGCGGCGAGGACCCGTGCGCGGGGCTGGTCGAACCGGAGCTGCAGGCGCGCGAGGTGCGGCAGCTCGATCTCTTCCACCCCTGGGACCCGAGTCCGGAACAGGCCGTCGAGATCGCGCGCCGCTGCGAGGGGGCGGCACGCGCCTTCGATCCGCGCATCACCAACTCCGAAGGCGCGACCGTGCGCGCCAGCAGCGGCGTGCATGCCTACGGCAACAGCAACGGGTTCTGCGGCGCCTGGCGCGCCAGCGTTCAGCGGCTGAGCTGCGCCGTCATCGCCAGCGACGAGAGCGGCATGCAGCAGGACTACGACCACAGCGTTGCCCGCCGCTGGCAGGACCTGCGCGAGGCGGAGGAGATCGGCCGGCGCGCCGCGGAGCGCGCCGTGCGCAGGCTCGGGGCCCGCAAGATCCCGACCACCGCGGTGCCGGTCGTCTTCGAATCGCGGATCGCCACCTCGCTGTTCGGCCACTTCGCCGGCGCGATCTCCGGCGGCAGCCTGTATCGCCGCAGCTCCTTCCTGGTCGATCACCTGGGTCGCGAGGTGTTCCCCGCGTGGCTGCAGATCCGCGAGGAACCCTTCCTGCCCCGCGAGCTGGGCAGCCGGCCGTTCGACGACGACGGCGTGGCGCCGCAGCCGCGCCACATCGTGGAGAACGGCGTCCTGAAGAGTTACCTGCTGGGTGGTTACTCGGCGCGCAAGCTCGGGATGAAGTCCACCGGCAACGCCAGCGGCATCACCAACTGGCGCCTGACTCACGGCGAGCAGGATCTCGGCGGCCTGCTCAGGCGCATGGGCCGCGGGCTGCTGGTTACCGAGCTGATGGGCTTCGGCGTCAACAGCGTGACCGGGGACTATTCGCGGGGCGCGAGCGGCTACTGGGTCGAGGAGGGCGAGATCCGGTTTCCCGTCGAGGAGGTCACGATCGCCTCCAACCTGAAGGACATGTTCAAAGGCATCGTCGCGATCGGCGCCGAGCTCGAGACGAACGCGGCGCTCAGGAC
>CAZTPK010000369.1:0-627 GCA_964614765.1 uncultured Gammaproteobacteria bacterium | reverse complement strand
CCCCGCGCCCCATCGGCGTCGGCTTGCGAAATTCGAACGCGGCGATCAGGACCGGCTCGGTGCTGATCGAGCGCATGACCATCGCCGGCAAGTGACGCCGACGGCGGTCCGCGAGAATGCGTGACCGATCGCCTCGTCAGCGTCGGTCAAAGCGGCTATCCTCGTACCATGAGCCTTGCGGAACGCGATCACTCATGACCGCCCTCTCCTCTCCCAACCTGCTGAACGACAAGACCATCCTGGACACCGTCATCGCCACGGCGGGCGAGGTGGTGGTCGGCAAGCAACACGAGATCAAGCTCGCCTTCGCCTGTTTGCTGGCGCGCGGCCACCTGCTCATCGAGGACCTGCCGGGCGTGGGCAAGACGACGCTGGCGCACGTGCTGGCTCGGGTGCTGGGGCTGAGCTTCCAGCGCGTGCAGTTCACCAGCGATCTGCTGCCGGCGGACATCCTCGGCGTGTCGGTCTACGAGAAGGAGACCGGCCGGTTCAGCTTCCACCCCGGACCGATCTTCGCGCAGCTGGTGCTGGCCGATGAGGTCAACCGCGCCACCCCGCGGACGCAGAGCGCGCTGCTGGAGGCGATGGAAGAGCACCAGGTTACGGTCGAGGGCCGCACCCATACCC
>CAZTPK010000368.1:0-3038 GCA_964614765.1 uncultured Gammaproteobacteria bacterium | reverse complement strand
TGCGGTACCCCGCCGCGGGCGGCGGCGCGGCACAGGCCGTTGGCGAAGATCGTGAGGCAGCGCAGCGTCTCGGCGTGCGGCGCATCGGGCGGCAGGATCTTCAGATCGCGATCCGCCATGCTGAACAGGATGATCTCGGGGAACGCCCACTCCCGCGCGATCGCGTATCCGAGTTCGCTGTAGCGAACGCCCAGCACCGAGCGGGCTGCGGCATCCTCCTCGCCGCCCTGCTCGATGAGCGCGGCGATGTCGCGGTAATCGTCGGCGAAATAGTACATGGTGACGGTGCGGCCGAGGTCGTGCAGCATGCCGCAGATGAACGCCTCCTCGACGTCCCTGATGCCGCAGCGCGAGGCCAGGTGGCGCGTCAGCAGGCCGGCGACGAAGGATCGGATGAGCGTCTCCTTCAGGTCGCGGTCATCGGCCTTGTCGGCGAAATGGCCGAAGCAGGCCAGTCCGTTGCAGGCCATGCGCACCTGGTCCACGCCGAGTATGCGCACCGCGTCGGTGACGCTGCGCACCCGGCCGGCGAAATTGCCGTAGTACGCCGAGTTGGCGAGCTTCAGCAACCGGTTAGTGAGCGAATAGTCGCGCAGTATCACGTTGGCGAGCTGGTCGGCGTTGGCATGGCACTCCTCCGCCGTCAGGCGGTTGATCTCCTGCAGGGTGCGCGAGATGACCGGGAAATCGCCCTTGCGCTGGATACGGCGCAGCATGAACTCGATCGTGCCGTGCAGTGGCGGGTCCTGCTCGCCGCCCATGTAGCTGATGTGGCGCGAGGCCTGCGCCAGCGCCTTGCCCATCGCTCCCGCATCGGGGAAGCGCTGCGCCGGATCCTGCTTCAGGGCGCACTCGAGCACCGCGGTGACCAGGCCGGCCGGGTCGCGCTGGCGCAGCAGGTCCCAGTTGACGCGGCCGCTGCGGATCTGCTCGACCATCCGCTTCTGATCGTTGCCCACCACCACCGGCTTGCCGGTGACTAGCTCGTAGATGATGAGACCCAGAGCGTAGACGTCCGTGCGCTTGTCCAGCTTGCGCGTGGTGGCGTGCTCGGGAGAGATATAGCGCAGCGTGCCGATGAGCTCGCCGCTGAACGGCGTAGAGGCGCTGCGCGAGAGGTCGAAGTCCATGATCCGCGGCCGCCCCTCGCGGTCGCGCATGACGTTCGATGGATTCAGATCCATGTGCAGGATGCCGCGTGCGTGCGCGAAGGCCATGCCGTCGACGATTTGACGGCCCACGCTCACCGCCTCGGGCAGCGGCAGCGCCCCACGGTCGCGGATCTCCTCGCGCAGCGTGCGGCCCTCCAGGTACTCGGTGACGAGGTAAACGCGCTCGCCGGCGATGTCGGCGTCGTAGAGCGCCACGATGTTGGGATGACGGAGCTGGGCGAGGAACTTCGCCTGCGGCGATATGACCGGACGGGGATGTTCCGGATCCGGATGCAGCACCTTGACGGCGACACGCCGCCGCAGATGCGGATCCTCGGCGAGAAACACCGCGCCATGCAGCCCCTTGCCCAGCGGCTTGACCAGGACATACCGACCAATCTTGACGTTCTGCGCCGCTTGCATTTCCCGTGTCAACCGCTCGTGTACTTGCGAAATCTGAACTGGCATGGAGGTCGGAACCCCGTGCACTATTGCCGCACGCCCCTCCCCGTTCGAGTTAGCGGCCGCCGTCCGGCGAGGTTTAGCGGCAAGGCGCCGCCACGGCCGCACTCATCGTCGCGCGCGGCCGCGCCCGAGACCCGCGAGCACGGCGAGTGCCGGGACGAGCAGGCAGAGCGCCGGCGGCAATGGCACCGGCTGTGGCTGGAAGGTGAACTGGGTAACCAGACCGACCGTATCGGCGGCTCCGACCGTCGCGTAGGCATCATGGGCCACGACTCGTGAGAGGCCGTCGGCACGCACGTTCACGGCATCCATCTGCGTCGTCGTGGTCGCGCCGTAGCTGCGGATGTCGAGCAGCAGGTTGCCGCGCGCTGGATCGAACAGGAAGGGATCGGTCAGCGCGAGCACGATGTCGAAGAACCTCGTGCCGCCGGCCACCGCGGTAGCGGCGCTGGACAGGGTAATCTCGCCCGCGAGCACGGTGCGGCGATCCGGACCGATATTGTCGGCAAACGTCGGTGAGAGTCCGTCGGCGCCGGCCGGCGTGGTGGAGAGATCAATGCGCAGGTCGAGCGCAACGGCGGCGAACTGCTCGCCGTAGGCGCCGTCGGCGCGAAAGGCGATCGTCGTGAGATACTGCGGCCCTGGCAGCGCGGCGAACTCGTTCGCCCCGTAAACCTGCTGGAACCGCATCGAGCCGCCGCGGAAGAGACTGGTGTTGAAGGGGAACCCGGAATTGTAGTCGCCTTCGGTCCCGGCGCCCGCGCCCGCGATAAGCACCGTGGCCGCACGCGCGCCGGCGCCCTGGCCCAGCGCGAGGCCGATCAGGATCGCGAGGACGATCCGGTTCATTCCCAGGTGGTTCCGCCCCGACACTGTCTCTCCCCCTTCGTGCAACGATGTCGTGGAAGCCGCCGGATGGCGGACCCACGCCCCGATCCGCTATCGACCCGGGGAGGAATTTCTTGATGCGGACGGCGGCGGATGCGCGCCGGGCGGCGCGCGAAGGAAAGCCGCCGCGCATGCCGCGCGGCGGCCGTGCGGGCGGAGCTGCTAGTCTTCCAGAAGGAACGCCTTGGTGATGGTCACGTCCTCCAGCGGCACGTCATCGTGTCCGCCGCGCGATCCGGTTCGGACCTTCTTGATCTCATTGACGACGTCCATGCCCTCTACCACCTTGCCGAACACCGCATAGCCCCATCCCTGCGAGGTCGGCGCCGTGTGGTCGAGGAAGGTGTTGTCCTTGACATTGATGAAGAACTGCGCGCTCGCCGAGTGCGGGGCGATGGTGCGCGCCATGGCAATGGTGCCCGTCTCGTTGCTGAGACCGTTGTTGGCCTCGTTCTGGATAGGCTCGCGCGTGGGCTTCTGCCTCAGGCCGGACTCGAAGCCGCCGCCCTGGAGCATGAACCCGTCGATGACGCG
>CAZTPK010000367.1:0-3054 GCA_964614765.1 uncultured Gammaproteobacteria bacterium | reverse complement strand
CCCCTGACGATGACCGACGATTCCGCCTCCATCGGGACGACCACGCTGTCGGCCCCCGTCGCAGGGGCGGCCTTCACCTCGTTGGGTCGATGAGTCATGGCGATGCCCTCCAAAAAAGGGTGAGTGGGCGCAACAAGGGATTTATCGGTCATTTCCACCGCGGCGACATTGACTGCCATCAAACGACACACGATGCCTGGCCGCCTCGCCGTTGCGGTCCCGCCCTTGCTGCACCGCACACTCCCCGCGCACACGCCTGCGGGAGATCCGGTTCGCCCGGCGACGGCGACGCGGAGCACCCTCGACGTGGGCAGGCCACGGGGGAGTGCCTCCCCGCATGGCCAGCTTGACTGCCATCAAGTCTGCGAGTCGGACGCACCCTACGATGCGGTGGTCATCGCCGCTCCGATTCAGCAGGACAGGCAATCACGAAAGCGATGCTGCTCACCGCCGATGGATTCGAGGATTCCGAGGTGCTCGTGCCGTGCGAGCGCCTCCGGGAGGAAGGCATCGCCGTGGACATCGTCGCGCCGGCAACGGGCACGATTCGCGGCAAGCACGGACATGAAGTCCAGGCGGTCGTCGCGGCTGCCGACGCGCGGCCGGAGGACTACGACCTGCTGATCATCCCCGGGGGACGGGCGCCGGAGGAGCTTTGTCGTCATCCGGCGGCGGCCCGCATCGTCGATGCGTTCGTCGCACGCGACAAGCCGGTCGCCGCCATCTGCCACGGCCCGCTCCTGCTTGCGCAGCCGCATCTGATCGCCGACCGCAGGGTGACCGGGCATCGATCGACCGCCGACCGGCTGCGCGCGGCCGGCGCGCGATACGAGGATCGCGAGGTCGTGGTCGACGGTCGTCTCGTGACCTCGAGGACGCCGGCGGACCTGCCGGCCTTCATGCGCGAGGTCATCAACCTGGCGCGTGCGATCGGCGCCGCGCCGCGGCAATGATGGGCGCTCCGCCGCCGGCCACGGCCTTCGTGCCGGCCTATGCCCGCCTCCTGGAGAGCGGCGAGCTCGCGCGCCGTGTCGAGGAGGCCTGGCGGCGACTCGGGGACTGCGATCTCTGCGCCCGCCACTGCCGCGTCGACCGCCGGTCAACGATCGACGGCGCGGTATGCCGCACCGGTGAGCGCGCGAGGGTCGCCAGCTACGGCGCGCATTACGGCGAGGAGTATCCCCTGCGCGGCCGCCGGGGCTCGGGCACGATCTTCTTCTCCTGGTGCAACCAGCGCTGCGTGTTCTGCCAGAACTGGGACATCGCCCAGAAGGGCGTCGGGCGGGATCTCGCTCCGGCGGAGATCGCCGACATCATGCTGGAATTGCAGGCACGCGGCTGTCACAACATCAACCTCGTCACGCCCAGTCACGTCGTCGCGCAGATCATCGCCGCCGTCCACGATGCGGCCATGCGCGGCCTGCGGCTGCCGCTCGTCTACAACACCGGCGGCTACGACAGCCCGGAGGCCCTGGCACTGCTCGACGGCATCATCGACATCTACATGCCGGACATGAAGTACGGCGATTCGGACCTCGCGCGCAGGTACTCCAGGGTCCGCGACTACGTCGCGGTGAACCGCGCGGCAGTCCGGGAGATGCACCGCCAGGTCGGCGACCTCCAGCTTGACGGCGACGGGATCGCGCTGCACGGCCTGCTCGTGCGCCATCTCGTCATGCCCGACGGCATCGCCGGAACCGATCGCGTCCTTGCCTTCCTGGCCGGTGAGATCTCGCCCGCCACCTATTTGAATCTGATGGACCAGTACCGCCCCTGCCATCGCGCCGGGGAGTATCCCGGGATCGACCGCCCGACGACCGCGCAGGAACACCTCGACGCACTGCAAGCCGCAACCCGTTTCGGCATGAGACGGCTGGACCGTCGGCACTGAATCGTCGTGCGCGCATCGCGCCGGCACAGGACATTTTGCGAATCACATCCCGTTCCAAAAGATTGGCGAAAAAATGGGGGTCGATCGTCTGGACAGGAGGCCTTGCTGCCCCTAGTCTCCATCGTCAAGGACCGTGAGAGTCCTGAGTGCGAATACAGCCTACGGGGGTCCCGCGATGGAAACGATACGCATCGTGTTGGCGATCGACACGCCAACGGTCAGGGCGGCCGTGGCGGAATTCATCGACGTCTGTCCCGGCCTCACCCTGGCGGGCCAGGCGGAAACCGGGGCAAAGGCGTTTGCCGAGGCCGTCGTCGAGAAACCCCACCTGGTGCTGGTCGAATCGCCCCCCGAGTCCGCCACGAAGACGGCAAGGACAGGCCTGCAGATCTTCGCGCACCTCACCAAGCAGCACTGTCCGGACGTCAAGGTTGTACTCCTCACCACCGAGACCAACAGCCGTCCCGCCGCCTCGATCGCCGCCAGCGCCCTGGACGGCGTCGTCTCCATGCGCGACCTGCCGGTACAACTCATACTGCTTATCGAGGCACTGTTCTTCGGGCGTCACCGCGACGGCGTCGCCGCGGATGCCGTAGCCTGACGAGACGCCCGGCGAATCCCGCCGGCATCGTCGCGACCGCGACACCCCTCCCCCACGGGCCGGAACTTCGCTCTGCGGCGGGAGCACCGCTGAACCCGCGACTCATGCGCCCCCGGCCGGCCTCCGCTCCGGAGATCGCGACCTGGCAGTTCGGCGTGCCCGCTGCGCTCGCATCGAGGCCGACTCTCCTCTTCGACGGTTTGAGCGAGGTCAACGGGCTCCAGGCGATCCAGGATGATCATGCGCGAGTCTGTTCGCCAATCTGCCACCCACGGAGGACTGAAATGAGCACACTGACGAAACTGGCGCTCGGCATGATGGGGCGCCTGCGACCCAGGCCCGCGAGGGGGGACTCGACCCCATCGATCGCGCTGCCTGCGCCCGAGAAGCTCGGCGGCATGCCGCTGACGGAGGCGCTGTGGAAGCGCCGCTCCTCGCGCGAATTCGCGAAGGACGCCCTGCCTTTGCCGGTGCTCTCGAACCTGCTGTGGGCGGCCTGTGGAGTAAACCGCCCCGACGGCCACCGCACCGCGCCCTCGGCCCTGAACGCACAGGAGGTGGA
>CAZTPK010000366.1:0-3057 GCA_964614765.1 uncultured Gammaproteobacteria bacterium | reverse complement strand
GGCGCGGCAGCTGCAGCTCGCGGTGGTCGCCGAAGGCGTGGAATCCGAGGAGATTGTGCGGTTTCTTCAGGCCAGCGGGTGCGAGGAGGCGCAGGGATATTTCATCAGCCGGCCGCTGGCGGCCGACGCCTGCGCCGAGTTCATCCGCGCGGCCGTGCAGCGCCGCCCGTTGGCAGCCTCCTCGCCCATCGGCCTCATTCCGGCAGCGGCTGCAGAACGATGACCGCAGCGCCGACGAGCGTCACGGCCACCCCGACGAGGTCCCAGCGCGTGGGCACTACACTGTCCACCAGCCACAACCACGCCAGGGCCGCAGCGACGTAGACGCCGCCATAGGCCGCGTAGGTGCGGCCCGCCGCGCTCGGGTGCAGCGTGAGCAGCCACACGAAGAGCGCGAGCGCCAGGGCGGCGGGGATCAGCAGCAGCGGTGATTTGTCATGACGCAGTACCAGCCACGGCAGATAGCAGCCGACGATTTCGGCCAGCGCGGTTACGCAGAAAAGCAGGAATATTTTCAGCAGGGAGACCATCTTCGATCGCATTCATCGTGATGATAAGTCTCCATTCTTTCATATTCTTGCTCTCCTTGCCCGGTGCAACCGGCCATGCCTGGCAACGCCGCCTAAAGTTTTCGTGTTGCGGTCCGCTACACGAAAACAGCGTGCATGCCAGGATCGAGACGCATCGCACATAGGGCCGTCAGGGATCCGGCCCGGAAAGAGAGCGTCCCGCAGACGATGCAACCAGCCCATAACGAGAATCCCTGCACCGCGGCCGCGACACCGGGTTTCCCCGCCCGCCAGATCTTCATCGGCAGACAACCCATCTTCGATCGCGACCTGCAGGTCCACGGCTACGAACTGCTGTTTCGCGACGGCCAGGTCAACGCCGCCGGTGTCGTCGACGGGGATCGGGCCACCGCGCAGACGCTGGTCAACGGCATCATGGATTTCGGTCTCGATCAGCTGGTCGGCAACCGGCTCGCCTTCGTCAACCTGACCCGCAACTTCCTGCTGCAGCAGGAGCGGCTGCCGGCGCTGCAGAAGCGGCTCGTCCTGGAGGTCCTCGAGGACATCCGGCCGGACGCGGAGATCCTCACCGCGCTGCGGCAACTTGCCGAGAGTGGCTACGCCATCGCCCTGGACGATTTCACCTACCGCGAGGAACTGCTCCCGCTCGTCAGTTCGGCACAGATCCTCAAGCTCGAATTGCCGCAGATCGGCATCGACGCCCTGCCCGGGCACGTGCAGCGGCTGCGGCCTTACGGGCTGCGGTTGTTGGCCGAAAAGGTGGAGACCCACGAGGAGTTCGAGCTCTGCAAATCCCTGGGCATCGATTACTTCCAGGGTTTCTTCCTGAGCAGGCCCGTGACGCTCGCGCGCAAGCGCCTGCCTGCCAACAAGTTGACGCTTCTGCAGCTTCTGGCCAGGGTTCAGGATCCGGATACCACGATCAACGAGTTCGAGAAGCTGATCGGCACCGACGTCTCCCTGTCCTATCGCATCCTCCGCTTCGTCAACTCGGCGCATTTCGGCAGCATCAAGCAGATCGACAGCATCCGGCGTGCCATCGTGATGACCGGGCTGCAGCAGATACGCACATGGGTCACTCTCATCCTGATGTCTCAGCTGGATGAGAAGCCGCCGGAACTGCTGCGCATCGCGCTCCTGCGCTCCAGACTTTGCGAGGCACTGAGCACGAAGCTGAACCTCGGCCCGCCCGAAGCATACGCCGCGGTCGGCCTGTTCTCGACACTGGATGCATTGCTGGATCAGCCACTCCACGAGGTACTGGACTCGCTGCCGCTCGACGCCGAGCTTGTCGATGCGCTGATCACGCGGCACGGGCGCATGGGCACGGTGCTGGAAAGCGCGCTGGCCTGCGAGCGCGGCGACTTGAGCCATGCGACCAAGCTGGGCATCGCCGCCGACAGTCTCAGTCGGATATTGCTCGAGGCAATAGCCTGGACGGAAGCCAACTCGGCCTTGCTGAAGGGCGGCTGCGACCCCGCGAACTGAGACTGGCGTCGTGACCCGTCGTCGATGTGCGGCGCGTCACGATAGACTGTGAAACCGGACACGGACCGCCGCCCGGAAGGCACCTAATCTGCGTCTACCGCCTGCCGGGACTCCGAATCGGGTCATGACGACCACACGCGGATCCCGGTAGGCGGACCAATCCCGATCACATCCTCATCGTCTCGTCCGCGCCCCACCCCCCGCGCGCTCCATGCGGGTGCGCCCTGGCGTTGTCGATCCTCGCGCTGCGGCGTCATACAATGTCCGCGCAGTGCCGAGCCGACCACACCAGAGCGCTTCTTCCGCCGGAGAGACTTCATGACGATTTCCATGTACACGGCCAGCATCCCCGTCTTCATACGGATGTTCGAGAACCTGATCCACATCCTGGAGAAGGCCGTGGCCTACGCCCGCGACAGGAAGATCGACCCGATCGTACTCGTGAACTATCGCCTGCATCCCGACATGCTGCCGTTGTCGCGGCAGGTGCAGATTGCCACCGACATCGCCAAGGGCTGCGCCGCGCGGCTCGCGGGCGTTGAGCCGACCCGCTACGAGGACAACGAGGCCACCCTGGAGGAGCTCCAGCAACGGGTACGCAAGACGATCGAGCTGCTCAAGGGCTTCTCCGCCGCGCAGATCGACGGCACGGAGGACAAGGAGATCCACCTGACCGTCGGCGACCAGGCGCTCTCCTTCAAGGGGTTGCCGTACCTGTTGAACTTCGTGCTGCCCAACGTGTACTTTCACATCACCACGACCTACGCGATCCTCCGCCATTGCGGCGTGGATCTGGGCAAGGCCGACTATCTCGGCAAGCCGTGAGCTCGCGCCGCCGGCGCGCAGCGGGAGGGGCAGGCACATGGGCATCTACGATCACGAGGTGCGAACGATCGACGGGCGGGTGATGTCGATGGGCGAGTTCCGCGCGATGGTGCTGCTCATCGTCAACGTCGCCAGCAAGTGCGGGTTCACTCCCCAATATGCGGGCCTGGAGGCGCTGTACCGCCGGCACAAGGACCGCGGGCTGCGCGTGCTC
>CAZTPK010000365.1:0-3065 GCA_964614765.1 uncultured Gammaproteobacteria bacterium | reverse complement strand
CTATGCCTCGGCGCTCGACCTGGCCACCGATCTCAGCAACGCATTCGAGCGGCTGCTGATGAAAGCGGCCAGGCAGATCGATGTCGATGAGCGCTTCGCCAGCGTGCGGAGGCTGCCGTTCTTCCAGGAGTTCACGGACGCGGAATTGCGCGAGCTGGTGAACGCGGGAATATGGATCAATGCCGATGCCGGCAAGCAGATCATCGTCGAAGGCGAGCTCGACGAGTCCTTCTACGTCATCGTCGACGGCGAGGCCTCGGTCCGCAAAGGCGACATGGAGCTGAGCGCGCTGCGCCAGGGTGACTGCGTCGGCGAGATGGGTTACCTGATGCGCACCAAGCGCGCCGCGTCGATCTTCGCCAGGACGCGCATCACCCTGATGCAGTTCAATCCCACCGTCATGAAGAAGACCTCCTCGGAGTGCCAGATAAAGTTCCTGCGCGCGTTCCTGCGCACGGTCATCGTGCGGCTGACCGCGACGATCGATCGCCTTTCGATGCCTGCATAGCGCGCCCCGCGCAGTGCCCCGGGCCGTTCGCGGCTCGCGCCTGCGCCGCTCGACGAGGGCCGTTCAGGCCATCATCTCCACGTACTCGGCCAGCGACATCAGCAGCTGCGCATGAGTGGCGACCGTCAGGTTCACCATCCAGGCGAGGCTCATGTGCGCCGGCAGCGCGTCCGGAACGGCCGGCAGCAGCGGCGCCGGCTTGATGTCGAAGGCCACGCACACGCGCTCCTGCTCGGAGTGGAACGGAATGGTGCGATGGAACAGCGAGGAGGGGATGATAACGATGTCGCCCACCCGCAGATCGGCAATGCGGCGGGGGAAGTCATCGTGCAGCCGCGGGTAGTCGTCGCCGTCGGTGCTGTATTCGAAACTGCCTTCGTGGGCGTCCTTCGGGTCGGGAAGCTGCAGGTACACGCAGCCGCTGATCCAGCCCTCCTCGTGAATGTGGGAGGTGAGGTGCCCGCCCTTCTTCATGCGCAGGTACCACGAGCTCGCGAATTCGAGCTCGCGCGGGAAGCCGGCGAGCATTTCGCATGAGCTCCCGGCGTAGCGATGCTGGTACCCCCTGACCTGCTCGCGGATGAGCGTTGCGAGCTTCTGGAACGATGGCTCCGGGCGCTTGAGAAGATTGCCGGCGGACTGGATGCCATAGTACAGCCGCCCCTGTCTGCGCTCGGCGATGGCCAGGGTCTCGATGTCCTTCAGCAACTCCGCGCGCAGCGCGCTGTCGGGGGCGGCCAGCGCGTCGATGCGCGCATGCAGCACGTGGTCCATCGGCTCCGGACAGAATTGGTACGGATTCGCCTGCCGGAAGTTGGTGGCGTAGTGGGTGGACAGCGTGCCGAGCAGGATCGAGGCGTGCCGGCGGCCGGCGGTGAGGCGTTCGAACCCTTGCCTGAACTCGTCGAACCGGCTTGTCTTGTACAGGCACTGCAGCGCGCGATCCTGGGCGTCGGCGAAATCCGACCTCGCGAAATAGGGTATGGCCGCGTCCAGCTCGCCGGCCAGATAGTGATACTCGCCGAGGTTGTACATGGCCCGCCCGTGCGTCGGCTGCGCCGCCAGCGCCTGCCGGTAGCAGCGTATGGCCTCCTCCATCTCGCCGTGGTCGCGCAGGGTCTCTCCCAGTCCGTTCCAGGCCTCCGCGAACTGCGGCTCGAGCGCGACCGCGGTGCGGAACTCCCGGATAGCCTCCTCGTGCTCGCCCTGGTCGTGCAGGGCGGTGGCGAGGTTGAAATGCCCCCTGGCATCCGATCTCAGCGCCAGCGCCTTTCGGTAGCAGCGCTGCGCCTCCTCGAGCTGACCGCGCTGCTGCAGCAGCGTGCCGAGGTTGCCGTACGCGGCGAACAACCCCGGCTCATGCTTGATCGCCTGCTGATAATGATGGGCGGCCTCCTGGAGCTGCCCCTGCGCCTGCAGCAGCGTCCCGAGATTGAAGTGCGCCGCCGCGAAGTCCGGTCTGATGCGCAGGGCCTTGCGATAACTCGCCGCCGCCGCATTCGCATCGCCTAGCCGGGCGAGGACCGCACCGAGGTTCACGTGCAGGTCGGCCGCTCGCGGATCCAGCGCCAGTGCCCGGCGGTAACTCTCCGCCGCCTCGTGATCTCTGCCCTGCGATTCCTGGCAGATGCCCAGGACGTTGTACAGAACCGCGGCATTGCGGTAGGTGTACAGCAAGGCCCGGACCCGGGCCTCGGCCTGCGAGACCCGGCCACTGCGGTAGAGCTCGAACAGCGCCTGCACCTCGCCGGGGCCGGGCTGCCTGCTGGCAGGAGGTCGTTTCTTCATCGCGATCCCCGCTGACTGTACTCGGGCTGTGGTTGCCGTATCCGGAGTATCTCACGTCGGCATGCGAAGCAGCACGAATTCTAACCTCGAAAAATACGATCAGGGCCAGACTCGGCGCCGGATCGTGCCGATGCACCGCGGCAACTGACGGTCCGGCCGCTACGGCGAGGCAGCAAGCCCTTGCCGGGGCGCCCGCCGCTCGGGACTGGCGACGCACCTGCCGCCGGGACCGCTGAACGCGGGAGCTCGGCGGCGCGGCCCCATGGTCCGCCTCGCGCGCAGCCGTTCAAGTTCCCTCGATTCGGTCCGATACCCGGGGGACGACGGGAAACGGTCGAGCGAAACGCGCTGACGTCCATGATGCACTCCGAACAGAGCACGCCCCGGGCCGAGGATCCGGTCGGACAGCGATACGCCGTCTGGCTCGGCGCCCTGGTGACGGGATTCTGCACCTACGGCGCAGCCTGCTGGATCACTCAACTCAGTCCCACCGAGATGCGGCTGATGCTGGCCGGACCGGCAGTGCTGGCCCCAGACCGTCTGAAGTCCGGCCGCAAGATTGTCATACACATCTCGCATCGCACTGGCGAAACCTGGCGCATCCTCCCCATCCGGGCCGCGGTGACCGGCGCGGACGGCAACTTTTTCACCGCGCGGCTGCTCGAGCCGGGCCCCACCGTCATCGAGGGGCTGCTTCGCGCCCTCCTCGCCGAGGGACGCGCCAAGCCTCGTCCCGTCCAGCCCCGGCTGACCCCGGTCCGTCCAGGAC
>CAZTPK010000364.1:0-3070 GCA_964614765.1 uncultured Gammaproteobacteria bacterium | reverse complement strand
GCAGCTCGTCCTGCAGGTGCGTGCGGATGAGCGGGTCGAGCGCCGAGAACGGTTCGTCCATCAGCAGCACGTCGGCATCGGTGGCGAAGGCGCGCGCCAGGCCGACGCGCTGCTGCATGCCGCCGGAGAGCTCGTGGGCGTGCTTGTCGGCCCACTTGCTCAGGCCCACGAGGGCCAGCTTCTCCTCGACGATCCTGTCGCGCTCGGCCTTGGGCATGCCGCGCAGCTCCAGGCCAAGGCCGACGTTCTCGCGCACCGTGCGCCACGGCAGCAGCGCGAACTGCTGGAACACCATCGCCACGCGCTCGCAGCGGATGTGGCGCAGGGTGTTCGGGTCGCAGTGGGCGACGTCGACCATCTTCTCGCCGTCGCGTACGCGGATCTGGCCGCGGTTGATCTTGTTCAGTCCGTTCACGCCGCGCAGCAGCGTGGACTTGCCCGAGCCGGACAAACCCATCAGCACGCAGATCTCCCCGGCATCGACGTCCAGCGTGCAGTCGGCGACACCCAGCACGTTGCCGGTCTTGTCGAGTATCGTCTGGCGATCCGAGCCCTCGTCCAGCAGCTTCAGCGCCCGCTCCGGATGCGAGCCGAAGACGATGTCGACGTGATCGAACTCCACGATCTTCATGATTTCACGCTCCTTTGGTTGGTTCGCGCGGCTTGCACAGCCGGTCAAGAACGATGGCGATGATGACGATGGCGGTGCCGGCCTCGAAACCCTGGGCGATGTTGACCGTGTTGAGCGCGCGTACCACCGGCTTGCCGAGGCCGTCGGCGCCGACCAGCGCGGCGATCACGACCATCGACAGCGACAGCATGATGCATTGGGTGAGCCCGGCCATGATGGTCGGCAACGCATAGGGCAGCTCCACCTTCCACAGCAGTTGGCGCTGGGTGGCGCCGAAGGACTCGCCGGCCTCGATCAGCGCCTTCGGCACCGTCGAGATGCCCAGGTGCGTCAGGCGGATGGGCGCCGGGATCGCGAAGATGATGGTCGAGATCAGACCTGGCACCACGCCCAGGCCGAAAAGTATCAGGGTCGGAATGAGGTAAACGAACGTCGGGATCGTCTGCATCAGGTCGAGGATCGGCCGCAGCACCGCGTACAGCCAGGGTCGATGCGCACTGGCGATGCCCAGGGGCACGCCGACCAGCATGGAGATGATGGTCGCGAATATGACCAGCGCCAGCGTCTCGAGCGTCTCCTCCCAGTAGCCGAGGTTGATGATGAGCAGCAACGCCGCGACGATGAATACGATCAGCTTGACGGAGCGATGCAGCCAGTAGGCGATGCCCGCGATGATCGCCACCAGCATCAGCGGCGGCGTCGCCTGCAGGATCTTGATGAAGCCGAGAATGAGAAAGCCGAGGCCGTCGGAGATCGCGTTGAAGAATCCGGCGGCATGCTCGTTGAGCCAGTCGACGAAGTGGTTGATCCACTTGCCCAGCGGCAGTTTGTGTTTTTCCAGCCACTCCATCCGGACCCTCCCCGCGACGGCGTATTTCATCAGCGCCGCCGCCTGTGGCGGCGGCGCCGTTCGTTCACGTCAAAGGCCGAGGTGAGCCTTCACCGCCGCAACGCCATCCTTGCCGTCCAGCGTGGTGACGCCGGCGAGCCAGGTGTCCAGCACGTCGGGGTTGGCCTTCAGCCAGTTCCTGGCCGCATCGGCGGGCTGCGCGCCGTTGTCGAGGATGTCGCCCATCACCTGGTTCTCCATGGTGAGGGTGAACTTCAGGTTGCCGAGCAGCTTGCCTACGTTCGGGCATTCGGTGGTGTAGCCCTGGCGGACGTTGGTGTAGACGGTGGCGCCTCCTAGATTCGGGCCGAAGAAGTCATCGCCACCGGTCAGGTAGGCGAGCTGGAAGTTCACGTTCATCGGGTGCGGCTCCCACCCGAGAAAGACGATGAATTCGTTTTTCTTCGTCGCGCGGGCCACCTGCGAGAGCATGCCGGCCTCGCTCGACTCCACCAGCTCGAAATCTTTAAGGCCGAAGGCGTTGTCGCTGATCATCTTCTGGATGAGGCGGTTGCCGTCGTTGCCGGGCTCGATGCCATAGATCTTCTTGTCGAGCTTGTCGGCGAACTTGGCGATGTCGGCGAAGTCCTTCAGGCCCGCCTCGGCCGCGTAGGCCGGCACTGCCAGCGTGTACTTGGCGCCTTCGAGATTCGCGCCCAGCGTCTCGACGCTGCCGTCGTCGCGGAAGGGCGCGATGTCCGCCTCCATGGTCGGCATCCAGTTGCCGAGGAACACGTCGATGTCCTTGTTCTTGAGGCTGGTGTAGGTGACCGGCACCGACAGCACCTGCGTGGTCGGCTTGTAGCCCAGGCCTTCGAGCACGGTGGAGGCGAGAGCGGTGGTGGCGGTGATGTCGGTCCAGCCGACGTCCGAGAATCGCACGGTGCCGCATTGCGCCGCATCGTCGGCGTTGGCCGGCAGGGCCGCGACCGTGAGCAGGCCTGCAATGAAGGCCCGGGGCAGGTGTTTGCTGATGCGCATCATGGACTGTCTCCTCTTCGGTAGGTGCTTTGGGGTCCGGGCCTCGGGCTCTTGTTACCGCTACACGATCAAGTATTGACGCTCTGGAATGAATTTGCAGCGCCAGTGACGGCTGCAAACCCGCCCTGGGCAGGCAGGAGGCCCGGGCGCCGAATGCCTGCCCAAAAACTGTACGCTTGTCTAGAATTTTGGATAGAGTGAAACTTAGTTGTACGCATTGTCAAGGGAGTGTCGCAGTCCTTTACGTTGCGACGCCATGCGAGAACCGGCGCGGCACGCTGAAAAGCGCCGCCGCGCAGGCATATGAATGGGGTGCACCCGCGGCTTGCGCAGCGCGGCTTATCATCGGCATACGTGTCGCATTTGCGAATGTGTGCAATGCACCATTCGCCGCATCGCTGCCCGGTGCCTTTTGGGGGAAAGAGAGACCGTGAAAACCCGCATTGAAGAGATACGGCGCAATGACCTCATCCGCGCGGCCTATCAGGTTTTCCTCGAGCATGGGGTCAACGGCATGACCGTGGCGCGCATCGGCGAGCGCGTGGGCATGTCGCACGGCATTGTCAACT
>CAZTPK010000363.1:0-3088 GCA_964614765.1 uncultured Gammaproteobacteria bacterium | reverse complement strand
GCGGCGGTCACCTTGACGTGAACCTTCGCGGTCTCCCGCACCTTGTAGGCGTCGCGATCGGCGCGGACATCGACCTTCAGCTCGTGCGCCGCCCAGCCGACCTTGATCTCGCCGATGCCGAGCCTGTACGCCGGCTTGCCGAGATCGACCAGCGCCGTGGGCTTCACGTCGTCCACGCGCCCGCGCACGGCCAGCACGGAGACATAGACGTTGGGCGAGTAGTTGCCCTTGATGGGCACCTCCACGACCGGCGAGGTGCCGCTCAGAGCCTGCACGCGCGTCTCCATTACGCCCTCTCGCTCCACGCTCACCAGCGCGGTGGCCTCGCGGAACGGCATGCGCACCTGGAACACGGCGGTCTCGCCGGGCTCGTAGCGCTTCTTCTCCGGCAGCACGTCCATGCGATCCTCGTTGCTGACGTCGAACCACCAGTCGCCCGACTTCGCCACCCACACCTCTCGGTTGGCATAGCTCGGATTGCCGGCATCGTCCAGCGCCAGCGCTCGCAGGATGAGGTTGCCGTCGGCCGGCGCCGCGGTCTCGCAGTGGAGCATGCCCTTGGCGTCGGTCTCGCCTTCGCACAGATCGCCGATGCGCCTGACCTCGCTCGCGCTTTCGTAGGCGTAGAAGCCGCCGATGAGACGCTTGCGGTGCGAGTACCTCAGCCGCTGCAGCACGTCGACCTTGATCTTCACGCCTGGCAGCGGGCTGCCATTCAGGTCCAGCGCCAGCGCCTGGAACTTCAGCTTCTCCCGGCTCACCGCCCAGGCATCGGGCTTCAGGCCGACGACGACCTTCGACGGCCACAGGGTCATGTGCGTGGCGGTGGTCAGCGCCTCGCCGTTGGCGTCGCGATACTCCAGCTCGGCGAGCAGGTCCCGCGGCGTGTCCGCCACCGGCAGATCGG
The DNA here is from genome assembly GCA_964614765.1 of uncultured Gammaproteobacteria bacterium. Classification (GTDB taxonomy): domain Bacteria; phylum Pseudomonadota; class Gammaproteobacteria; order JAJPIJ01; family JAJPIJ01; genus JAJVHZ01. Next base: position 2,181 of record CAZTPK010000363.1, on the reverse strand, counting down.
AGATGGTCGCGCGCGCGGCGCCGGCGCGATCGAGCTGCAGGTTCTGCGTCGCCAGCGTCTTCGTGTTCGGGTCGGGCGCGGCCTCGGTCCCGGGCTCCTCCCAGTCATAGCCCCCCATGCCGAAGCCGTAGGGCGTTTCGACCTCCCTGCCCTCCTTCACGTTGCCGTTGGCGAAGCTGTAGTCCTCGTAGTCACCGAAGTAGACGTACTTCGGCTGCACGATGCCGCGCAGCTTCACGGGCGCGCCGCTCGCGCCGCCGCCGTTGAGGAAATTCACCTGTATGTCGAGATCCGCGGTCGAGACCTTCACCAAGTCCGCCGCCAGCGGCTGCAGCAGCGCCTTCATGGTCGGCACACGGTAGGCCTCCACGCGGAAGCTCCCCGCGGTCATCGCGAGCTCGCCGCGCAAGGGATCCCTCACGGTCATGCTGACGTCGTAGCCGCCCTGTTTGGCGTCCTGCGGGATGGTCCAGACGCTCTCGGCGATGCCCTGCTCGTCCCAGGCGAGATCGAGCTCGTACTCATCGCCGCTGCCGGCGTGCCGGACGATCGCCTTCGCCGGCAGCGCCTCGCGTGGAAGGATGCCGAAGCCGGCGCGCTCATGGCGGCGGGCGTAGTGTTTCATGTGCACCGTCTCCCCGGCTCGGAACAGCGTTCGATCGAAGACCGTGGCGAGCAGGTTCGGCGTCTCCCAGTTGCCGGTCGGCAGGTTGAAGCGCCACGGCGTGATGCCGTCGTTCCAGCTCGAGAACATGAAGGTCATGTCCCCGCCGCTGCGCGCGGAGACGACGTAGCCCGGGCAGTTCGGCGCCGCCGGGGGCAAGGTCTGCTCGATGCGCAGCAGGCCGTCCTTGTCGGTGGCGCCCTCGAAAAGGACCGGTCCGTTGCAGTCCTGCACCTTGACCGCGGCGCCGGCCACCGGCCGTGCCTCATCGAGCGTCGTCACCCACACCAGCGAGGACTCGCGGCCGGACTTGAAGTGCGCGCTGAGGTTGGTGACCAGAACGGCGGTCTGCGCGTGGTAGGGCGCCTGCTTGCCGTACAGCGCCGCGCCGAGGCGCGGGCTGGCGATCTCCACCAGGTAGAAGCCCGGCTGCCCGAACGGTATGCCGATCACCTCGAAGGCGCGCTGGCCGTTGGGCTTGGGCAGCGTGAAGGACTCGGTCTTGTCCGTGGAGGCGAACAGCGACGTGCCGCCGGGATGGCGCTCGACGACGTACCGGTCGTTCTCGTAGTCGTAATGGCCCTGCGCGCGCTGCGAGGTCCTGACCTTTTCCATCCAGTTGTATGCCTCGATGGGATCCTCCACGCGCAGGCTGCGGCCGTTGATCTCGGCCGCCTCCGGCCAGTACTTCTCGCGCAGGTCGTGATACCAGCGGGCGTACCAGGGCTGGGCGGTGATGCCGGCGGCGTCGGCGACCGGCGCGGGCTCCGCGGTGGTCGCCGTCGCACCCCCGGCGTCCAGCCGCGGCAACGGCACCACCGCCTCGAGATTGCGCAGCGTCACCGGCAGGGCGGCCTCCTCGTTCATCTCGACGATGCCGAACTCCGCCGGAAACTTGATGAGGGGCGGCGCCTCGTCGGTCTGGGTGGCAAGCGGGAAGCGATCCTGGTTCGCCAGCGCGCGGCCGGCGTCGTCCTCGAGATCATCCGGGATCACCAGCGTGAACCTCGTGCGCTCCGGGAACGGGCCGACGAAGCCCACGCTGCTCACCCACTCCTGCCTGTCGTCGGCGGAGAACTCCGGCGGGATCGCTTCACCGTCCTCGGGCTCTAGCCGGATCTTCTCTGCGTCGGCGCGGGCGATGGGCGCGGTGAATGCGAGATACATCGGCAGCACCGGGTTGCAGGCGGCGTCCTTGTTGACCCGCTCGCAGCTGAAGTTGGCGCGGAACTCCTCCCGCGTGTGATAGGCGAGCGTCTGGTCGCTCTCGGCGGCCACGCCGCTGGTGGAGGTCACGCCCTTGCCCCACACCAGCGTCACGTCGACGTCGGGCGGGAATTGCCGCAGGCACTGCAGCACCACGATGGTCGACTCCGGCCCGTCCTTGAGCTTGAGGAATTTCTCGCGGTCCGTGCCGGTGAGCGGCGCGCGCAGGGTGAACACGCTCAGGCGCCCCTCGCCGAAGTGGGTCAGCACGCGGAAGTACTGGTCGAGGAAGTCCGCGCGCTGGTCGAGTA
>CAZTPK010000362.1:0-3089 GCA_964614765.1 uncultured Gammaproteobacteria bacterium | reverse complement strand
TGGACCGCTATCCCACCGGCGCAGTAGATCAGTCTCAAGTCCGACAGGCGCCTAGCCCTTGATGCAGACCTTGGGCCTAAGGAAGGCCACGCGCCGGGCGAGCCCCGCCTTTTCGGTGGCCTCGGCCACCAGGTCGACGTCCTTGTAGGCGCCGGGCGCCTCTTCCGCCGCACCGCGCAGGGACTTGGTGCGGATCAGGATGCCCTGGCCCTTGAGTTGCTCGATCAACTCCCGGCCATGCCAGCGCTTGAGCGCGGCGTTGCGGCTCATGGCCCGGCCGGCGCCGTGGCTGGCCGAAGACCAGGCCCGCGTCTCGCTCTCAGTGGTGCCCGCCAGCACGTAGGAGCCGGTGCCCATGCTGCCGCCGATGATCACCGGCTGGCCCACCGCCTTGTATTCGGCCGGCAACGCCGGATGGCCCGGGCCGAAGGCACGGGTCGCCCCCTTGCGATGGACGTAGAGCATGCGTTCCTTGCCCTCGAACCGGTGCTTCTCCAGCTTGCAGGTGTTGTGCGAGACGTCGTAGAGCGTGGCCAGATGGCTGCCCGGCATGACCTCGGCGAAGACCTCGCGGGTGAGGTGGGCGAGAATCTGCCGATTGGCCAGGGCGACGTTGATGGCGGCATTCATCGCACCCAGATATTCCTGGCCCTCGGGCGAATTGATCGGGGCGCAGGCGAGCTCCCGGTCCGGCAATTGGATGCCCAGGCGGCCGGCCGCCTTGGCCAGCGAGACCAGGTAATCGGTGCCGATCTGGTGCCCAAGCCCGCGCGAGCCGCAGTGGATGGAGACCAGCAGCTGGCCCTCGTGCAGGCCGAAGGCCTGGGCCGCTTGCGGGTCGAAGATCTTCTCCACCACCTGCACTTCCAGATAGTGATTGCCCGAGCCCAGCGTGCCCATCTCGCCGCGCTGGCGCTTCTTGGCCAGTTCCGAGACGTTGCCGGGCACCGCCCCGCGCATCTTGCCGTGCTCCTCGATCAGCGCGAGGTCGGCCGTCACGCCATAACCCTGGTGCACCGCCCATTCGGCCCCGCCCAGCAGGATCTGGTCGAGTTCATGGGTGGAGAGCTTGAGCGAGCCCTCCTCGCCCACCCCGGCCGGGATGGCCTGGAACAGGGCATCGGCCAGATCGGGAAAATGCGCCGCCGCATCGTTGAGGTCGAGATTGGTCCGCAGGCAGCGGATGCCGCAGGAGATGTCGAAGCCGACACCGCCGGCCGAGATGATGCCGCCCAGGTCGGGGTCGAAGGCGGCGACGCCGCCGATGGGAAAACCGTAGCCCCAGTGGGCATCGGGCATGGTCATGGCCGGCCCGACCAAGCCGGGCAGCTTGGCCACATTGGTGATCTGGGTCAGCACCATGTCGTCCATGGTCTGGAGCAGTGGCGCGCTGCCGTAGAGCAGCACCTCCGAGCGGACCTCGCCCGGCGCCTTGGGCACGGTGTAGCAGTAGTCGTCGACCTGCTTGATCCGGCTCATGTCCATGGCTTCACCTCGTAGGGTGCGCTACGCGCACCTGAAAATGGTGCGCCGAACGCACCCTACACATCGACGATGCAGCGGGCCAGCCAGCCCTTTGGCCCCTGCTCTACCTTCAGCATAGTCAGTGTCGCCCCTTTTACCTCGGTGCCGCGATCCGCCCCCGGTCGCCAGGGCATGCCCCAGGCCCGGCCCCGCCAATGCTCGGCCTCGTGCTCCAGCTCGAAGGCGCAGAAGACCAGGCCGCGCAGCCGGGCCTGGGCCAGGAGCTGGTTGAGCCAGGTGACCAGGGCGAGTTCCAGGTCGGCCTCATCGAACTCGACGGCCACCTCCTGCTCGGGGATGACCGTGGCCGGCTCGGCCATGATGGCGAACATGCCGAGGGCGGCATTGGCGAAGGCCTCGTCCAGGGTCTTGCCCCGGGCCTCGATGCCGATATCGGCCTCGTGATCGAAGTATTGGTAGCGGCTGGACATGCTGTGGCTAGGGCCGATGGCTGAAGACGGCTATAATTCTGCGTTTTTTCCGCCCCCGTAGGAAATCAGGAATTCAAATGGAAGCCGAACAGCTCAATCAGATCGAAGGACAACTGGCCGACCTCGCCCGTCGGGCCAATGAGCTACGGGGGTATCTTTGACTACCCGGGCAAACGCGACCGGTTAGACGAAGTCGTCAAACTCACCGAGGATCCCGCCCTCTGGAACGACGCGCAAAAGGCCCAGGAGCTGGGCCGCGAGCGCAAGTCGTTGGAGGCCGTGGTGCTCACCCTGGAAGAGGTCGACCAGGGCCTGAAGGACACCGGCGAGCTGTTCGAGCTGGCTCGGATGGAGGACGACGAGGACACCCTGCACTCGGTCGCCGCCGATCTCGCCGACATCGAGAAGCGGGTAGCGGAGCTGGAGTTCCGCCGCATGTTCGCCAACCCCATGGACCCCAGCCCCTGCTTCATCGAGATCCAGGCCGGCGCCGGCGGCACCGAGGCCCAGGACTGGGCCAGCATGCTCGAGCGCATGTACCTGAAGTACTGCGAGCGCAAGGGCTTCAAGGCCGAGCTGTTGGAAGAGTCCGAGGGCGAGGTGGCCGGCATCAAGAGCGCGACCATCCGGGTCGACGGCGACTACGCCTACGGCTTCCTGCGCACCGAGACCGGCGTCCACCGCCTGGTGCGCAAATCGCCGTTCGACTCCAACGCCCGCCGCCACACCAGCTTCACCTCGGTCTTCGTCTACCCCGAGGTCGACGACTCCATCGAGATCGACATCAACCCGGCCGACGTGCGCACCGACACCTACCGCGCCTCCGGCGCCGGCGGCCAGCACATCAACAAGACCGACTCGGCCGTGCGCCTGACCCACATCCCGACCAACATCGTGGTGCAGTGCCAGAACGACCGCTCCCAGCACCGCAACCGGGACGAGGCCTGGAAGATGCTGCGCGCCCGGCTGTACGAGCTGGAACTGAGGAACCGCCAGGCCGAACAGCAGAAGCTGGAGGACAGCAAGACCGACATCGGCTGGGGCCACCAGATCCGCAGCTACGTGCTGGACCAGAGCCGCATCAAGGATCTGCGCACCAACCACGAGGTGGGCAACACCCAGGCGGTGCTGGAC
>CAZTPK010000361.1:0-3092 GCA_964614765.1 uncultured Gammaproteobacteria bacterium | reverse complement strand
GTCGCCCGGGCGTACCGCGGCGGCCGCCGGCGGCGCATCGTGTTCGTTCACTACGGAGGGGTTTTTCATGGGTCAGGACCTGAAGGGGGCTGCCGAGCAATCGGCCTACGTACTGGATCTCATCGCCAAGAAGGATCTGTCGGCCGACGAGCGCAGGCGCGTGACGGAGGAGTCCGTGCGGTACTGGACCGATCACGTGAACGAGGGATTCCTGCAGTACCGCAAGTCGGTTTCGACGGACTACACCTCCGTGGAATGGCGCGACGAGGGCGCGGTCTTCTATGACATCAACGGCAAGGAGTACATCGACTGCCTCGGCGGGTTCGGTATCTATGTCACCGGCCACCGCCATCCGAAGGTGCTCAAGGCGGTGCGTGACCAGCTCGACAAGCAGGCGATCCACTCTCAGGAGTTGATCGATCCGTTGCGCACGTATCTCGCCCATCTCGTGGCGCAGATCACGCCGGGTGATCTCCAGTTCTCCTTCTTCACCAACTCCGGCACCGAGTCGATCGAGGCCTGCCTGAAGATGTCGATGCTGGCCACGGGGAGGCATCATTTCATCGGCACGATCGGCGCCTTCCACGGCAAGACGCTGGGTTCCCTTGGCGGCACCTCGAAGGCCGTGTTCCGCGAACCGTTTCTGCCGTTGCTGAACTGGTCCCACGTGCCGTTCGGCGACGTCGACGCGCTGGCGACGATCATGAAATCCAACGACTTCTCCGGAGATCGCGTGGCGGCGGTGGTGATCGAGCCGATCCAGGGCGAAGGCGGGATCAACGTCGCGCCGCCCGGCTACCTCGCGGCGGCGCGCGAGCTGTGCGACCGCTACGGCGCCTGCCTGGTGTTCGACGAGGTACAGAGCGGCATGGGCCGCAGCGGCAGGATGTTCTGCTGCGAGCACGACGGCGTGACGCCCGACCTGATGGCGCTCGGCAAGGGGTTCGGCGGCGGGGTGATGCCGATCGGATGCTGCGTCGGCACGCCGCGGACCTGGCAGAAGTACATCGAAAACCCCTTTCTGCACACGACCACCTTCGGCGGCAATCCGCTCGCCTGCGCCGCGGCGATCGCGACGATCAACGTCATCCTCGAGGAGGATCTCTGCAGGCAGGCCGCGGAGAAGGGGGAGTATCTGCTGCGCGAGATGAACGCCATGGCCGAGAGGCATCCGCAGGTGATGAGAATTGCCCGCGGCCGCGGCCTGATGCTGGGCATGGAGTTCGTGGACAACGACATCGGCTACGAGGTCGCCAAGCAGCTGTTCGCGCGCAACATCCTCATCTCCGGCACCTATATCAACGCCCGCGTCCTGCGGGTGGAGCCGGCGCTGACCATCGGATACCCGCAGCTGGACCGGTTCCTGGGGGCGCTGGAGGAATCGTTGCTGCAGGTCGGCCGCGAACGGGGCTGAAGCCGGCGCCGGCCCGCAACGGCCGTGCCGGCGGCATCCGTACCCGGCCCCCGGAGGGGGTTGGACAAGCCTCCCCGCCTTGGCTAAAGTGAATGCGTTACAGGTGCCCTTGAAGCATCCGCTGACTAGGGTGAAACGGGAAGTCCGGTGAGCTCGGGCCTTCAGGCCCGCTGCAAACCCGGCGCTGCCCCCGCAACGGTAAGCGAGTTTCAGCGCGTCACACCGCCACTGTACCCAGCGGTACGGGAAGGCGACGCGCCTTGCACGCTCGCGAGCCCGGAGACCGGCCTGTGATCAGTATCCGACCGTTGCGGAGGGCAGCGAGGCGCGGCGATTTCACGGGCTCGTTGCCCTCTAGCCACGCAACCTCTCCCTGACCGCGAACGGCGGCCAACTCATTACGTCGCCGGCGCGGGGTGCGGCCGGCCCGGGGAGCCCGCATGCAAAAGTCCATCTACTCCGTCATTCTAATCAGCTGCCTGTGGACGGCCGCGCCTGCCGCCGCCGAGGACGCCGAGACGCTGGAGCCGGTGATCGTCTCGGCCACCCGCACCGCCTCCGCGGTGACCAATACGGCCACGAGCATCAGCGTCATCAGCCGCGAACAGATCGACGCCAGCGGCGCGGCCAACGTGGCCGACATCCTGCGCGGGCATGGGGGCGTGCAGGTCTCGGACCTGTTCGGTGACGGCAGCCGTGCGAGCATCAGCCTGCGCGGCTTCGGCGGCAACGCGGCGAACAACACCCTCATCCTTATCGATGGGCGCCGGCTGAACAACAACGATCTGGGCGCGCCGGATCTGAGCACCATCGTGCTCGAGGACGTGGAGCGCATTGAGATCGTGCGGGGCAGCGCCGCGACGCTCTACGGCGACCAGGCCGTCGGCGGCGTCATCAACATCATTAGCCGTACGCCGACACGGCTGCGCGCCTCGGTGCGCACGGCGGCGGGCACCGACGAGTACCGCGGCGCCTACCTCGACGTCGAAGACCGGCTGGCCAACGGCCTGGGGATGCGGGTGAGCGCGGCAGTCCGTCATGCGGACAACTACCGCTACCAGAACGACGAGGAGTACCACAGCGTTGCCGGCAAGGTCGACTACCGTCGCGACTGGGGCGACGCATTCTTCGAGTATCAGGACGTACGCGAGGACCTGGAGACGCCGGGCGCGCTGTTTCTCGACCAGATCGCCGTGAATCGGCGCCAGGCCCTGAACCCGGGCGATTTCATCGACACCGACACGCAGGCCGCGCGCGCGGGCCTGGTGGTGCGCCTGCCGCGGTCGTGGCGTTTCGAAACCGAGTTCACGAACCGTTACAGCGACGGCGAGGGCGTGCAGAGCGTCGCCGGCACGCCCAGCGACGTGCTGACCAAGCGGCATCACCGCGAGTTCACCCCGCGCATCGTGCGCGAGTGGCAGAATGCGCACGGCACCGCGGTGTTCGCCGCGGGGGCCGACGTGTACTGGACGGACTACAGCCTGGTCTCCGACATCGGCGTGACCGACGACGAGCAGACCTCCTACGCGGGTTACGCCCGGCTGGTCTGGTTTGGCCTGGCGGCGCCTCACTCCACCGCCGCCAGTTCAACCTCGTAAAGCTCCCGCGTCCGTGCCTTCGCGTCGGCCAGGGTGATTTCGTTCTTGTCCAGTTTCGCGAGGAAGGATTTCTGCGCGAG
>CAZTPK010000360.1:0-3092 GCA_964614765.1 uncultured Gammaproteobacteria bacterium | reverse complement strand
CTTCAAGGCCATCAACGACCGTCATGGCCACGCGGCGGGAGACGTGGTCCTGCGGCAGGTCGCCGGGATCGCGGTGCAGAGCACGCGCAGCACCGACACGATCGCGCGATACGGCGGCGAGGAATTCGTCCTCATCGCGCCCGAAACCAACATGGCCAGCGCGCTGGATCTGGCCGAGCGCATGCGACTCGCCCTGCAATCGGCAGAGATACGCATCGATCATCTCTCCCGGAAGGTGACGGCGAGCTTCGGCGTGGCGATGCTGCGCGGCGACGATGCCACGCCCGAGGACGTGCTGCGTCGCGCCGACGAGGCGCTGTATGCCGCCAAGGGTGCGGGCCGGAACCGCGTGATGGCCGAGCCCGCGGCGGGCGAGTGACGTCGGGGACGCGGCCCGACCCCGCCCGTCAACCCGGGGTATGCGGCCAGATCTTAGTGTGAACGCACTTCGTGCGCACTGTCCGCGCGCCGACGTTCGCAGAAGTCTCACGCTACAAGTCTCGCGGAACCGCTCGAGACGAACCGCACACACAGGGGAGGAATGTGCGGGTTGTCCCTGGCGCCGAGGATGGAAGCGTGTCATACACGTGTCTCCATCCGACCCATACCCTATTCGGTATCGGGCCTTCTGTGAGTGTCGGGACAACCCTGAAGTCATCATACGCTGCCTGCTTCAGGACTCCACTGGCAATCCGTGTTGTCATCGCGGATGTCGACAGGTGGAAGACCTTGCGTTTATCAACTTTTAGAGATCCATCGCATGCACTTGAAGACTCATCCAGAGAATGCCGAGTGTGACTCAATGATTCCTCGCATCGAGGCGTCCCGCAACAGTCGCGACCAGGACATACTCGCGATCCCGGCAGGCTCGATTCCATGAGAGCGAAACGGCTGACGCTGGCGCTGCAAGGGGGCGGCTCGCACGGAGCCTTTACCTGGGGCGTGCTCGACCGCCTCCTGGAGGACGACCGCATCGCGATCGAAGGCATCAGCGGCGCGAGCTCAGGTGCGGTGAATGCCGTCACGCTCGTTCACGGATACGCCGTCGGCGGCCGCGATGGGGCGCGCCAGGCCTTGAGGGACCTCTGGGGCAGCGTGGCCACCCGCTCGCCCTTCACCTTCATCCCGGACAACCTGTCCACCGCGGCCGACATCGACTCCAAGACGAGCAACAACCTGGCGCTGAAGCTGTACATGTCGCTGGCGCGCTTCTTTTCGCCTTACCAGCTCAACCCCTTCAACACCACTCCGCTCCGCGACATACTGGCGGGCCAGATCGATTTCGAACGGCTGAGAACCGAACGCCCGATCCGTCTGTTCATCGCCACGACCAGGGTCAGCACGGGAACACTGAGACTGTTCCGCAACGAGGAGCTTACGCTGGCGGTCGTGCTCGCCTCGACCTGTCTGCCCTCCGTGCACCATGCGATCGAGATCGACGGAGAGATCTATTGGGACGGCGGACTCACCGCCAACCCGCCGATCTTCCCTTTGCTGCAGCATTGTCCCAGGGGGGACGTCGTTGCCGTGCTGCTGCATCCGTGGCGGCGGCCGGACAAGCCCACGACAGCCGACGATATCTGGCACCGACTGACCGAGATAAGCTTCAGCTCGTCGTTCTTCACCGAGCTACAGGGTCTGGCCCTGGCCGGACGGGAGGCCGCCCGCTCCCTGTTGCCCTTCGGCAGGGTGGAGCGAAGGCTGCGGAACCTCAAGATGCACGTGATCGACGCCCAGGAGCTGATGACCCAGCTGAGCATGCTCAGCAAGCTCAACAATCACCCGGCCTTCATCAAGGCGCTGCACGAAGAGGGCCGAGACCGGGCGGCGCGGTGGCTCGCCGACAACTATCGACTACTCGGGAAGCGCTCTTCCTTCAATCTCGCCGGGTTCCTCCCTTGAGGGGTCACCGCGGCGCGGCAGATTCTCAGTTCGACGCGCGAGCGCGATTGCGTGGAGACGGCCCGCACCCTTTCCTTCCGATCAGGGGGGGACTACATTTTGGTAACGGGTTCGAACCGACGCCATGGCGGTCTTGAACAGTCGATGACAGAGCCGAACATCACACAGCCACCAGCGGATCCGGGAGAGCTTCCTTTCGTCGCCCCGTGTCGACGGCTCGCGCCCAGGGCGCCGGTGGAGTGGGTCCGGCGCGGATGGTCGGACCTACGCCGCGCGCCGGTCATCAGTCTCGCCGCGGGCTCCGTGATCGTCCTGCTGAGCCTCGTGATCGTCGCCATCGGCGGAACGCTCGGCGGCTACTGGGTGGAGATCGCGCTGCTCTCCGGCTTCGTGTTCGTCGCGCCGGTCGTGGCCGTGGTCTTTTATGCGATCAGCTGGCAACTGGAGAAGGGGCGGACGCCCCGGCTGCAGGGCTGCTGGCAGCAGGTGCGCGCCTCGTTCGGCAATCTCATGGTACTCGCCCTGGTGCTGCTGGTGGTGTTCCTGCTGTGGGGCCGTTCGGCGACGGTCGTGCACGTCTTCTTTCCCACGGAGGGCAAGCCGGACCTCGTGGCGATGCTGCCATTCCTCGCCATCGGCTCGCTCATCGGCACGGTGTTCGCGCTCATCACCTTCACCTTCAGCGCCTTCTCCATGCCGATGCTCATGGACCGGCGCGTCGACGCGGTCACTGCGGTAGTCACCAGCATCAACGCGGTGCTGCGCAACAAGCAGGCAATGTTGCTGTGGGCGGTGCTGATCGTCGCGGCGGTCGCCATCGGCTTCGCCACCGCCATGCTGGGCCTGGCGGTCACCATGCCGGTCATCGGCTATGCGACCTGGCACGGCTACCGGGAGACCATCGACGCCAGCGCCTACCCGCCCGGCGAGTTCGATCAGGGAGATTGATGAGGTCGCGCCGCGCATGATCCGCGTCGGCCTGCTGGTGAACCCGATCGCGGGCATGGGCGGGCGCGTCGGACTGAAGGGCACCGATGGCGTCGTCGAGGAGGCCATCCGCCGCGGTGCGCAGCCCTCGGCGAACGCGAAGGCGCGGGCCATGCTGTGCGCGCTGCGGCGGCGGCTCGACGAGACAGAACCCCGCATCGAGATCCGCTGGCTGACCTGCGGTGGCGCGATGGGGGCCGAGG
>CAZTPK010000359.1:0-3098 GCA_964614765.1 uncultured Gammaproteobacteria bacterium | reverse complement strand
GGATGGCCATCACCGCGGCAAAGGTCATGCGCAGCGTCATCGTCGTTTACCTGAGGCGCTCTTCCCTCGCGCTGCCGCCCGCGGCGGTGCGCGTCCATGGTTTTCGGAATTGTAGGCCAAAAGTTTAGTCGCAACGGCGCCCCGGGACGGTGGAGACACGGTGCACGCGGGTGCATCAGGAACGAAAAAGCGGCCATGAGGCCGCTTCTTCAGGGTACGGCGGTGGCCGTCGGGAACCTCAGCGCTCCAGCTTGTCGAGCTTGTTCTTCACGTCCTTCCACTGGTCGGCATCCGGCAGGGGGTCCTTGACCTCGTTGATCACCGGCCAGGCCTTGGAGAGTTCGGCGTTCAGCGCCAGGAACTGCTGCTGGTCCGCAGGCAGGTCGTCCTCCGAGCAGATGGCATTGACCGGACATTCCGGTTCGCAAAGCGTGCAGTCGATGCACTCGTCGGGGTCGATTACGAGCATGTTGGGGCCTTCGTGGAAGCAGTCCACGGGGCACACCTCCACGCAATCGGTGTACTTGCACTTGATGCAGGCCTCGGTGACGACAAATGCCATGACTTCTCTCGCTGGTGGGGATCGGGTGAACGTGGCCGGATTATATCGGTGCGGCGGCCATTTGCGAATCGCCGGGTCGCATCCCGATACAAGGCCGCATCCGCAGCGCGCCGGAACTCAGCTCGCCTCCGGCGCCACGCGCGCCGGGGCTGGCCGCGCCACGGCGCCGCCGGCATACTCCTCGTCCTCCTCCTGCTGCTGCAGCTCCCACATCTGGGCGTAGCTTCCCCCGCGGGCGAGCAGCTCGCGGTGGGTGCCGCGCTCGATGATCCGGCCGGCCTCCATGACCAGGATCTGGTCGGCGTCGACGATGGTGGAGAGGCGATGGGCAATGACCAGCGTCGTGCGGTTCTCGGCAATCTCGCGCAGCTCGGCCTGGATGAGCTTCTCGGTGCGGGAATCCAGCGCCGACGTGGCCTCGTCGAATATGAGGATGGCGGGCCGTTTCAGCAGGGTCCGGGCGATTGCCACCCTCTGTTTCTCGCCGCCGGAGAGCTTCAGTCCCCTCTCGCCGACCATCGTGTCGTAGCCATCCGGCAGGGTCATCACGAAATCGTGGATATGCGCCGACCTCGCCGCCGCGATCACCTCCTCGTCGCTCGCCTCCGGGTCGCCGTAGGCGATGTTGTACCAGAGCGTGTCGTTGAAGAGCACCGTGTCCTGCGGAACGATGCCGATGGCCCGTCGCAGCGACGCCTGGGTGACCGTACGGATGTCCTGCCCGTCGATGCAGATGCGGCCGGCGGTGACGTCGTAGAAGCGGAAAAGCAGGCGCGCGAGCGTGGACTTGCCCGCGCCGCTGGCGCCGACCACGGCCACCTTGTGACCGGCCGGAACCTCGAAGCTGACGTCGCGCAGGATCTGCCGCTTCGCCTCGTAGGAGAAATCGACGTGCTCGAAGCGTATCGACGCTCCGGCGAGCGCCAGCGGCGGCGCGCCGGGCTCGTCGTCGACTTCGCGGTGCACCTCGAGCAGGCCGAAGAGCTTCTCCATGTCGGTGACCGCCTGCTTGATCTCCCGGTACATCACGCCCAGGAAATTCAGCGGCATGTAGAGCTGGATGAGCAGGACGTTGACCAGCACGAGATCGCCCACGCTCATGGTCCCGGCGACCACCCCCCTGGCGGCGAGCGCCATCAGCGTGGTCACGGCGCTGGCGATGATGAAGGCCTGGGTGGAATTGAGGAGGCCGAGGGAGGTGCGGCTCTTTACCGCGGCCTCCTCCCAGCGCTGCAGACTCTCGTCGTAGCGGCGGGTCTCGAAGTCCTCGTTGCCGAAGTACTTCACCGTCTCGTAATTCAGCAGGCTGTCGATGGCGCGGGTGCTCGCCTTGGAGTCCAGCTCGTTCATGGCGCGGCGGAAGTGCGTGCGCCACTCGGTGATCACCACCGTGAAGAAGATGTAGCTCGCCAGCGCGAGCAGCGTGATGAGCGCGAACCAGACGCTGAAATTCCGCAACAGCACGATGCCGATGAGCGTGATCTCCACGAACGTGGGGATGATGCTGAAGATGGCGTAGCTCAGCAGCGTGTCGATGCCCTTGGTGCCGCGCTCCACGTCGCGGGTCATGCCGCCGGTCTGGCGTTCCAGGTGAAAGCGCAGCGACAGGGCGTGCAGGTGGCGGAAGGTCTTCAGCGCGACGTTGCGTATGCTCCGCTGCGCGACGCGCGCGAACAGGATGTCGCGCAGCTCGCTGAACAGCGTGCTCGAAAGCCGCAGCAGCCCGTAGCCGGCCACCAGCGAGACCGGCACCGCCAGCAGGGTCTGGCGCGGGTCCAGACTGTCGACGATGGCCTTGAGCGTGAGCGGCAGGCCCACGTTGGCGACCTTGGCGATGACGAGGCAGCCGAGCGCCAGCAGCAGCCTGGCGCGGTACTCCCAGACGTAAGGGAGCAGCGATCTCAGTGCCGTCCAGCTGCCGGTCGGGGCGGACCTGGAGGTATTCACGGTCGCTCCATCCTGCCTTTATTCGTCAGTCCAGTGACGAAAAGTGGCAGCCTGGCCGACGCGCCGGCCGTCGCGATCGCTCAGATCCCAGATGGTCACGTCGTGGATGCGAAAGCGCCGACCGGTGGCGCTGATCCGCACGCCGGAGTAGCCGGTGACGTAGCCCTGCCGGCCGACCTCCTCGAGCACGCGCTCGCGCTCCCGGCGGCCGACGGCCTCGGCGGTGTCGCGGGAGGGTGTGCTTACGAAGCGCTCCCACGGTAGCTCCCAGAGCGACAGCGCGGCGCGGTTGCCGTAGTTGAGGAGAGGCTCGGCGGCGGTGTCGTGCGAGGCGACCACGAACGGGGCCACGAACAGCCGCACGGCCTCCTCGAGGGGGTCGCCGCAGCGGGCGATGAGCTCGCGGCCCATGAGGCGGGCGTGACTGTCGAGCAGAACCTGGGTCCAGGGGATGACGACGGTTGGATCGGGCAGGTCGATGCGGCCGGAGACGGACATACGGACGGCCATTGTACCGCCTTCGCACCCCTCGGACGGTTCCCGGCCGCGGCCCGGCGTGGCACCATCGTGATTCCAGCAACGCGCAGGA
>CAZTPK010000358.1:0-3100 GCA_964614765.1 uncultured Gammaproteobacteria bacterium | reverse complement strand
CGGGTAAGGGCTCGTGGGGCATCTCCAACCGTTCCTCGATGGTCTGGATGACGGAGTTCTCCTCCGGCGCCATCCCCTGCAGCCCGGCCAGCGCGCCGCTGAGGTCTCCGCCCTGGGTGCGCGAACCGAGTATCCCGATGGCGATCTCGTTGCAGCGGGTCTGCAGATCGCTGCTCAGCAGGTTGCCGGGCGGACAGATGAACTCGACAAGGGCGGCCGTCGTCTGCTGCGGCGGCGTCTGCGCCGCGCTTTGCAGTTCGCCCTGTATGGCCGTCGTCGTCCCTGGCCCGGGTATGACGGACTGGGCGGCAAGCTGCGTTGAACAGGCGAGCGTGAGTAACAGCGCACCCGAACCGGCGCGGACGTGATCCATATCTGCCTCTCCCCCCAAGAGGTTCCTCCCGTAAGCTTAGTGCATCAGAAAGACCATTGTCATTCTGTAGTTATCGGGCATCCTTACACCAAATCCTGCCGGTCGACGGCCGGCGATGACAGAGGCCCCCGATCCGCGGTTGCCATGGGCGGCCGCTTGTTGTGCAATCGAATGTCTGCGGCCTGCGCCTGCAATGCCGCCGCCCCCGGGACCAACGCCCAGGCAACCGTGACGAGCGAAGAACTGAAGCAGTGGCGTAACGCGGAGCGGGCGCGCCTGATCGCCGCCCGCGTCGCGCTGGACGCGGCAACGCTTGCCGCGTACCGCACCGCCATCGATGGGCACATCGAGCGCGCCTTGCCCGGCCTCCGGCGCGGCATCGTCGCGTTCTGCTGGCCGCACGAGCATGAGTACGACGCCCGCTTCCTCGCCCGCCGATTGCGCGACGCCGGCGCCCAGACCGCGCTGCCGGTAGTGCTCGCGCCGCGGCAGCCGATGATCTTCCGCTTGTGGAAACCCGGTGACGCGATGGCCAGGGGCGTCCTCGACATTCCCTACCCCGCGGCCGGCGAGCCGGTGGAGCCGGATGCCGCGATCGTGCCCATGAACGGTTTCGACGCCGCCGGCTATCGCCTGGGCTACGGGGGCGGGTATTTCGATCGCACCCTCGCGGTCTTGCGCATGCGGCGGCCGGGCCGCCCCGTGGCGATCGGCGTAAGCTACGAGCTCGCGCGCCTCGTGACTATAGACCCGCAGTGGTTCGACATCCCCATGGATTACGTCGTCACCGAGCGCGGCGTCCACGAGCGGCAGGACGCACGGCTCGCGCTGCTCGAGCCGCCGAAGGTCGCGCATCGACCTGGCGGCTACAGCTCGCCGGCATGCCTGGCGCACGAGCTCGCCACGGGTCACCCGGCGGAGTAGCCGGCACCGGACCGGCGGGCATGCGATGATCGGACTGCGGCGACAGCACAGCCACACCCGCCGATGAGCACGGCGGCGTGGTACCAGCTCTTGGCCGATGCGGTCCTCGTCGCGCACACGGGCGTGGTCGCGTTCGTGGTACTCGGCTTCCTGATCGTCATCCTCGGAAACCTGGCGCGCTGGCGTTGGGTGAACAATCCCTGGTTTCGGCTTTGCCACCTCGCCGCGATCGGCGTCGTGGTCGCCGGGAGCTGGCTCGATCTGGTCTGTCCGCTAACGGGCCTGGAGATGTGGCTGCGCCGGCAGGCGGGACAGCCGGCCTATGCCGGCAGCTTCATCCAGTACTGGCTGCAGCGGATCCTCTATTACGAGGCGCCGGGCTGTGTGTTCACCGCGGTCTACACGGCCTTCGGCCTGCTGGTGCTGGCGAGCTGGTTCCTCTTCCCGCCCCGCCGCCGGCGGGACTCCGCCTGAGCCTTGGCGGCGCATCCGTGGACGCTGGCGCCCGCGCGCGCCTTGCCGCCTTTCCGCCGCGGCGATCGAGCGGGTAGGGTTCAAGAAAGCTCTGCAAATGGGAGAGGTTCCTGCGGTGCATGGAGGCACCGTGACGACGTGTACTCGGCGGCAGTCCGCCCGGAAAAGACGCCGCGATGTGCGCCCTGAGGACCGCCGCCGTGCGCGTTCGCACGCCCCCCGCGCATCAGTTCGCCGTCGCGCGCGGCGACGAGCCGTCCATCGCGACGCCCAGCCCGAGCGGCTGCCCGACGCGTCGCGGTCACCGGCACTGCCCGTCGCGTCCTGGATGCCTCTTGCACCGGGCGGAACCGGCTCTCACCGCCAGCCTCGACAACGCCGCGACCGGGCCGATATGTGCTCCAGCAGACACCGCGGGAGTGCTGAACCGGGCGGCTTCGGGTTATCGTGATCGCAGTGCTCGGCCGGCTCTCCGCACCCGGCCCGGAGACCTGGCTTATGGCATTGGGCAAGGTAGGCAAGTATGTGATCAGCAGGGAGATCAGCCGCGGCGGCATGGGCACCGTCTACCTTGGCCACGATCCCTATGCCGACATGCCCGTGGCGATCAAGATCGCGCACGCCGAACAGCTCAAGGAAGAGGAATCCGGCGCGCGGTTCCGCAAGATGTTCTTCAACGAGGCCCGCACCGCGGGGCTGCTCACCCATCCGAACATCGTCCGCATCTTCGATGCGGGCGTGGACGGCGACAATTGCTACATCGTCATGGAATACATCGAGGGCGGCGCGACGCTGAAGCCCGCGTGCAAGCCCGACGGTCTGCTGCCCCTGGGACGGGTGATCGAGGTCATCTTCAAATGCGCCAAGGCGCTGGACTACGCGCACCGCCAGGGGATCATCCACCGCGACATCAAGCCCGGGAACATCCTGGTCTCCGGGGATTTCGAAGTGAAGATCGGCGACTTCGGCATCGCCTACCTCAACCGCACCGATTCCGATCAGACGATGGTGCTGGGCGTGGCCGGATCGCCGCGCTACATGTCGCCGGAGCAGATCAGCGATCAGACCCTCACCGCCCAGACCGACGTGTTCTCGCTCGGCGTGATCATGTACGAGATGCTGACCGGCCGTAGCCCTTTCGCCGCGGACAACTTTGCGCTCCTCATCCAGAAGATCGTCACCGAGGACCCGGCGCCGATACGGCAGCACCGCCCGGAGCTCGACGAGATGCTCGAGGCCATCGTCGCCAGGGCGCTCGCGAAGAAGCCTTCGGACCGCTATGCCTCGGCGCTCGACCTAGCCACCGATCTCAGCAACGCATTCGAGCGG
>CAZTPK010000357.1:0-3104 GCA_964614765.1 uncultured Gammaproteobacteria bacterium | reverse complement strand
CACCTGGACATTCTGCTCGCGGATGGCGCTGACCACCTCGCCGGCCGTCATCCCGCGCGCCGCGACCTTTTCCGGGTCCAGCCAGATCCGCATCGAATAGTCGCCGCCGCCGAATATCTCCGCCTGGCCGACACCGGGTATGCGCGCCAGTTCATCCTTCACACGCAGCGTCGCGAAGTTGCGCAGGTACAAGGCGTCGTAGCGCTCGTCCGGCGACAGCAGGTGCACGACCATCGTCAGGTTCGGCGACTGCTTTACGGTCGTCACGCCCATCCTGCGCACGTCCTCCGGCATGCGAGGCAGCGCCTGGTTCACCCGGTTCTGGACCTGCACCTGCGCCAGATCGATATCGGTGCCCGGCCTGAACGTGACCGTCAGCGTCAGCACGCCGTCGGAGGCCGCCACCGACTTCATGTACATCATGTTCTCCACGCCGTTGATGGCCTCTTCCAGCGGCGTGGCCACGGTCTCGGCGATCACCTTCGGATTGGCGCCGGGGTAGACCGCGCGCACGGCTACCGACGGCGGCACGACGTCGGGATACTCGCTGATCGGCAACAAAGGGATCGCGATGAGCCCCGCCGTGAAGATGATGATCGACAGAACCGCCGCGAAGATCGGACGGTCGACGAAAAACGCGGAGAAGTCCTTCATGCTCCGGGCCTTGTCGCGTTCGTCCCCTCGTTCGCGGGCTCCCCGGGGCTCCCCGGGGCCGGGGCGGACTCCGTGCCCGCCCCGCCGGTGGCGGCTGGCGGCGGCCCGCCCATCGCCGCCGGCGGCGGCGGATCACCCATTTTTATCATCTGCGGCGCGACCGGCATACCCGGGAAGAAGACCTTCTGCACGCCGTGGATGATGACCTTGTCGCCGGCGCTCAGACCCTCCGTGACGATCCGCAGTCCGTCGACGATGCGCCCCGGCTTGATGTCACGACGTTCTGCCACGTTGTTCGGTCCGAGCACGTAGACGTATTTCCGATCCTGATCGGTAAGCACCGCCTTGTCATCGATCAGGATCGCCTGGAACTTGCCGCTGCCAATGACGCGGACGCGCGCGAAAAGTCCCGGGGTGAAGATCCGATCATGGTTGTCCAGGACGGCGCGCGCGCGGATCGTTCCGGTGGCCGGATCCACGGCGTTGTCGACAAAGTCCATGCGGCCTTCGTGCGGAAAGCCCTCCTCGTTGGCGAGCCCGATCTGCACGGGGTTCGCGACCTCACGCGAGCTCGGCCGCTTGCCGCTGCGGGCCATGGCGCCATAACGAAGATAGGTCTGCTCGTCGGCATCGAAGTAGACGTACATGGGATCGAGCGACACCACCGTGGTGAGCAGCGTCGCGTTCGGCACCATCTCCCCCCCGCTGACCAGGTTGCCCGGCGTCACCAATGCCCTGCCGGCACGGCCGTCGATCGGGGATCGGATGACGGTGTACTCCATGTCGAGCTTCGCCACGGCGAGGTTCGCCTCGGCGGCACGGATGTCCGCGGCCGCCTGCGTCTGCGCGGCGTAGCGCTCGTCGGCTTCGTCCTGCGAGATCATGTTGGTAGCGAGCAACTGGCGCGCGCGCGGCCTGCGCATCGGCCAGCTGCGCCCGGGCGCGAGCGCGCGCCAACTCGGCCTCCGCGCGCGCCAGCTCGGCCTTGAAGGGGCGTTGATCGATGACGAAGAGCACGTCGCCCTTCTTCACCTCCGCGCCCTCCTTGAAGTTCACGCTCTCGATGTAGCCGGCGACGCGCGGCTGGATACTGACGCTGTCCACCGCCTCCAGGCGGCCGGTGAACTCGTCCCATTCGGCGACTTCCCTCAATACCACCTCTGCCGCGCTGACCGCGGGCGGCGGCATCTGCGGCGCCCCGCCGCCCTCCGCGCCCTGAGCGTGCGCCGTGCCATGCGGCTTGCAGCCGGAGACAAGGACGCCCAGCAGCAGCACCGTCAACCCGATTCTCGCGCTACCACGACGGGCTAAATTCACGTTCGCACCCATAGGGGCCCTTCCAAGTTTGGATTTGTAGATTTTTCCGGGTACTCTACATACGTTCACGTCTGTATGTAAACAAGTTTATGGTGCGACGCACGAAAATAGAAGCCGAAGCCACGCGCTGCCAGATCCTCGATGCCGCGGAGGTCGTTTTTTTTGAACTCGGGGTCGCCCGCGCAACACTCTCGGACATCGCCGCCCACGCCGGCGTCACGCGCGGCGCGATCTACTGGCATTTCAAGAACAAGGTGGACCTCATCGAGGCGATGTTGGAGCGCGTCTCGCTGCCCATGCAGGAGATCGCCAACACCCTGCCTGCCGCAGAGTCCGAGGACCCCTTGGGCGACCTGCAGCGCACGACCGTGCAGATGCTGCGCCGGGTCTCGACGGACAAGCAGACACAACGGGTATTCGACATTCTGATCAACAAGTGCGAGCTGGTGGACGACATGGAGGTCGCCCGCGAACCCTATCTGAAATGCCGTGGCCGCTGCATGGCAACCATGGAGCGCGGTTTTCGCGCCGCGAAGGCGCTGAGGCAGCTGAAGAAGGGGGTAACGCCGCGCAAGGCCGCCATCGGTCTGCACGCGCTGGTGGAGGGGCTGGTCTCCAGCTGGCTGCTCAAGCCCGAGGAGTTCGCCATAGCCTCCGTCGCGGAGGCCGTGATAGCCGCCTACATCGCGGGGCTGCGCAGTCCCTGATGCGCCGGCGACGCGCCCGGGCGCGAGCAGGGCCCCGTCGGGGACTCTCCGAGAAATCTGCAGGCCCACGCGGACTCTAAGCCCGTTAGCGGCCCGGAGATCTTCCGACAGGTCCTTGGACAACGGCGAGCGTCATCCCCCGTCACTATCCGAATGTCGGGTTCAACGCGGGCGGTGCGGGAGGTGACATTCGAGAGAACAGCCTCGCGGTGCGTGCGGGCCGATGTCCCAAACTTGCACGGCGAAACCGAGCACGCTGCGCCCGATTCGATCTGGGTCGATTCTGCCTGAGGCCGTTGTTGCGGCCCCAGGCTATCGATTAGGGACAATCGTCAAAACCGCAACGTCGGCGCGTTCGCCTCCTGCAGTTACGGGGTGTTATCAGGTATTACGAACGAGCCGAGAGTGGCTCCCCGGGACCGCGGG
>CAZTPK010000356.1:0-3109 GCA_964614765.1 uncultured Gammaproteobacteria bacterium | reverse complement strand
CACGCCGGCCCCGTCCACGCCGGCCCCGTCCACGCCGGCCCCGTCCACGCCGGCCGCGCCCGGCAGGCCGCTACGGCGATTCGGGATAGGGCTGCACCACGTGCGGGTTCTCCTCCGGCCCCCACTCGCCGGCGCCCGCCTCCTCCGGGGTGAGATTGCTCAGGCGGAAGACGTGCAGGGCGCCGCCGCGCGGGCCGCGGTAGAAATGCGTGAGATTGCCGCCGTATCCGGACAGCACGGCCACGTACTGCTCGCCATCGACGCTGTAGGTGATCGGCGAGGCGTTGATGCCCGAGCCTGTCTGGTAGCGCCACAGCACCGCACCGGAGCCCTGGTCCAGTGCCATGAAGAAGCCGAGCTGATCGCCGGTGAATACCAGCCCGCCCGCAGTAGCCAGCACGCCGGCATGCAGGGGCTGTGGACTCGCGAAGTCCCACAGCCACCTGCGCCGAGCGACGTCGAACGCCTTCAGGTGGCCGATGTTATCGCCGATCCGGTAGGTCCACGACTCCGCGCCGACGAAGCTCCTGCCTGGCTCGTGGATCACCTCGTCGGCCTCGAACGGGCGCATCCCCACTCCCCAGTGATTGACCGGGATGAAGGCGACCTGCGTCTGCGGGTTGTAGGCCATGGGAAACCAGTTCGCGCCGCCGGACATGCTCGGGACGATGACCTTGACCTCCTCGCCGCCGAAGTGCGGGCGCATCGCCTCGTTCACCTCGGGGCGGCCGGTCACCGGGTCGATGCCGTGCGCCCAGTTGATGCCTTCGATCATCGGTTCGGCGTACAGGAACCTGCCGCTGACCCGATCGACAGCGTAAAAATATCCGTTGCGATTGGCCTGCAGCGCCGCCTTCACCGGTGCGCCGTCCAGACTGAAATCCGCCAGCACGATGGCGTTGTTGCCGTCGTAGTCCCAGCTGTCGTGCGGGGTGTACTGGAAACCCCAGCGGATCGCGCCATTGCCCGGGTCGATGGCGAGCAGCGAGTTGGTCCACTTGTTGTCGCCCGGGCGCAGATCGCCGACCCACGGGGCGGGGTTGCCCACCCCCCAGTACAGCAGTCCCAGGCCCGCGTCGTAGGACCCGGTCTGCCAGGTGGGACCGCCGCCGGTCCTCCACGCCTCGTTCTCCCAGGTCTCGTGGCCGGGTTCGCCGGGCGCGGGGATGGTGTAGGTCGTCCACAACTCGTAGCCGTAGTCGGCGTGGAAGGCCTTGATGTATCCGCGCACGCCGAATTCGCCGCCGGAGATGCCGACGATGACGCGATCGCCCACGACCAGCGGCGCGCTGTTGGTCACCACGCCCTGCTGCCAGTCGCCGATCGGCCGGCGCCAGCGCACCGCGCCCGTGCGCCGATCCAGCGCCACCAGCTGCGCGTCCAGCGTCGCGACGTAGAGCAGATCCTCGCGCAGGGCCACGCCGCGATGCACCGGGCCGCAGCAGATCGAATTGCCGAGCCCCTGCGGATACTGCGGCGCGTAGTGCCACAGCCGTCTGCCGTTGCGGGCGTCGTAGGCGAACACGTGCGCCCATGCGCTGCTGACGTACATCACGCCGCCGGCCACCAGCGGCGTGGATTCCAGGCCGTCGAGCGTCCCCAGCGACTGCGTCCACACCGGACGCAGCTCGTGCACGTTGCGCCGTTCGACCTGCGCGAGCGGGCTGTAGCGGGTGCTGCCGTACGTGCGGCCGTACATCGGCCAGTCCGCGCCCTGCCTCTCCGCTTGCAGCAGGTCCTCCGCGCTCGTCGCGCCCGCGGGTGCGGACGGAATCAGCGCCGCCAGGGCGGCCGCGCCCATCAACGTCACGACCCCTCGCCGCATCGCGCGCCCCGCAGTGACCATCGGAACTCCGTTCGCCTTCCCGCCCCTGCCGCCGCTCAGATCACCATCGCGACGATGTAGCCGACGTACAGCATGCCGTTCAGCATGAGCTGCCAGACGACCAGCTGCCCCTGCGCCAGGCAGTACCGCAGCCAGGCGGAGGCGGCGAGCGCCACGATGATCCCAAGGAACACCTCCTTGCGCGGCTCCCAGGGCGTCAGCAACAGGCCGATGGCCGGCAGCACGGTGCCCTGGAAGACCATCGCTCCGGTGATATTGCCGAAGGCCATCGTGTCCTTGCCCCGGCGTATCCACAGGATGCTGTTCACCTTCTCCGGCAGCTCGGTGGCGATGGGCACGATCAGCAGCGACAGGAACAGCGCGGAAACACCGAGGTGTATCGAGGCCTGCTCCACACCATGTATGAACCCCTTGGCGCCGAGTATCAGCAGGGCGAGACCCAGCGCGATCTGCAGCACCACGACGAGCATGTTGTCGGGCATGCCGACGCGACAGAGGTACATCTCCTGATGGGCCTCGGTGCCATGGCCGTCGCGCACCAGGTCCGCGGAGGCGCGCACCGTCATCAGGACGTAGACGAAATAAATGACCAGCATCACCATCGCCAGCATCGATTGCACCGCCTCAGCCTCGTGCGGGACGAACAGGGCGCCGGCGGCGATGACGAAGGCCACCAGGAAGAAGTTGAGGTCGCGCGTGAGCCCGGTACGCTCGGGCCGCAGGTGGCCGGCCAGGCCGCGGCGATTCAGCACCGACAGCGTCATCAGGAACAGGGAGAGCGTCGAGAGCATCAGCGGCGCGCCCAGTATCGCGCCCACGCCGATCTCCTCGTTGATCTCCGGATTGCTGCCGCCGGCGAAAAAGGCCAGTATCGGCACCATGCTCTCGGGCATGGCCGTGCCCACGGCCGCGAACAGCGAGCCGGTGACGCCCTCGGAAATGCCAAGGCGTTCACCCAAATGCTCCAGCGCGTTGGTGAACACCTCCGCGGCAATTAGAATGACGACGAGCATGACCAGCAGCTCGCCGAAGTCGGCCATCAACATCGAAACGCTCCCCCCCAAGATAACAAGATAAACAGTGCATACTGCCGATCCGGCTGCGGCCCGGCGCCACGTTGCGCGCAAACAGGGATCAAGCTACTGAAGCGCCCCGAGGACATCACGAATGAACTGGTTGGAATACCTCAAGGCCGTGGTCATGGGTGCGGTGGAGGGCATCACGGAGTTCCTGCCCGTCTCCAGCACCGGACATCTCATCATA
>CAZTPK010000355.1:0-3112 GCA_964614765.1 uncultured Gammaproteobacteria bacterium | reverse complement strand
GTCCGCGCTCAGCCCGAACTCGTCGAACATCGCGGACTGGCGGCGGGCGTTGTAACTGATCACCCAGTGGTTCCAGCGGTTGTTGATCGCGTCGTAGGCATAGCGCAGCTCACGCCAGGCGGCCAGATCCACCGCCAGATCGGCGGCGGCCCCCGCGACCGTGGTGCCGAGTCCCGAGAGCGCCTGGTCGATGCCGCGCTGCACGCGCGCCGGGGCGACCGCCGCCGTCGGGTCCACGCGTACCCAGCCGCGGCGGCCCAGCCACACCTCCACCCACGCATGCGCGTCGCGCTGACGGACGATGTAGTAGTCGCCCACGGGGTTGTATTCCCCGCCCTGGTAGCCGGTGACGATGCGCGCCGGGATGCGCGCGGCCCGCATCAGCACCGTGAACGCCGAGGCGTAGTGCTCGCAGAAACCCTGGCGGGTGCCGAACAGAAAGCCGTCGACTGGATCGCCGTAGATCTCCGCCGGCGACAGCGTGTAGACAAACGGTTCGTCGCGGAAGTGCTGCAGCGCGCGCCGCACCACGGCCTCGTCGGTGCGATCCTCCCGCCGCCACAGCCTCGCCAGCGCCTGGGTTCTCGGATAGGCCCCGAGCGGAAGCTGCAGCGCCGCGTGCAGCTCCTCGCTGTCGGCCTCGGCCACCCAGGCCTGGGTATAGGACTCCGCACCGTAGCGTATGCGATCGGTGATCGGCCGCGTGGACAGCACGCGCAGGTCGCGGCTGAGCCTCGTCCCGCGCGGCAGGGAGGAGGGATGCTCCAGCGCGTATATCCACGGCTTGTTGGTCGGTTCGAGCGTGATGCTGTAGCTGTAGCGCACGCCCTGCGCGGTGATGGCCGGGGCGGGCCGATCGCTGGGTTCGCCCGGGGTCCACGTCCGGCCGTCAGTCCTCACGAGCACCGGCCCCCGCCAGTACATCTCCGCAACCGAGGGGCGGTTGGCGGAGAACGCCGCGCGGAACGCGACGGCGTCCGACATCGTCAGCCTGGTGAACTCGCCCGGCGACATCTCCTCGCCCAATCCCGAGACGGCGTGGCGCGCGTCCTTCGGCAGCGACCACAGCGGCGAGCTCGGCCGCGGGAACAGCACGAAGGCGATCAGCATCAGCGGCGCGGCCTGCAGCATGAGCGTCCCCGCGACCCGCAGGTTCGCACCCAGCGCGCGCGCGCGCGTCGGCAGCGCCATGGCCGCCAGACTGCCGAGCAGCGCCGCCGCGCAGGCGAGCGCGTACAGCGCTACCGGGATGCTCTGCGAGTAGAAGAAGGCCGTGACCAGCAGAAAGAATCCCAGCAGCGCGATGAGCACGAATTCGCGCTGGCTCCTCATCTCGAGCAGCTTCAGGCCGATGAGCAGGACGAGCAGGCTGATGCCCGCGTCGCGTCCGATGACGCCGCCGAAGCGGCGGTACACCACCCAGAAGATGCCGATGGCGAGCGCGTGCTTGAGCAGCCACAGCAGGCGATGGTCGCGGGTCGGCAGCGGCACGCCGCGCCAGGCGTGCAGCATCCGCCACAGCACCAGCGCAAGGAATCCGCCACAGACCCACAGCGGCTGCTGGCGCGCGTGCAGCAGCACGACCATCAGCAGCGACACCGCCAGCCAGGCGAGCACCGGACGCGTCAATTCGATCCCGCGCGTTGCTGTCACGACGGCGCTCCGTAATGCGCGAGCGCCTGCAGGCAGCGGTCGCGGTGCGCCTCGCCGAGACCGGGTGGCAGGCGTGTCTGTCCGAGATCCAGGGAATAGGAGATCCCGGCGCGGTCGGCGTCCACGATCCAGCGCGCCAGCTGCGAGAGCTGCGTCTCCAGGTCGCCGATGAAACTCAGGTCGCGCAACCGCAGCTCGGTCTGCTCGGCGGCGCCGCCCGCGAAGCGCTTGACGTGCAGCCCGCGCTCGCGCGCCAGCGCCTTCCAGGCGATCTGGCGCAGCGAATCGCCGGAGCGGTAGGCGCGCAGTCCGGCGAAATCCGTGTCGCCCGTCAGCGTGTTGCCGGCGGAGGAGGCGCGCGGGTCGCCGCTCTCCGGCAGCGGCAGGGCCCCGGCGGGGTGGGGGTAGACCGTGGCGCTCGCATCGCCGCACCAGCCGATGCGCGCGGTGCAGATCGCCAGCGGAAAGCCCGACGCGATCGTGAGCGGCGGCAGCGCCAGCACGCCGCGGTGCTGCGCGGGGAACGACAGTCGCGCGGTGTGCGAGTCCCCGGCCGCGAGATCGATGGCGTCCGTGGTGACCACGCCCGCCGCCGAGATGGCGAGGCCGTGGCTGGCGAGCGGGCCGCCGTTGCGCAGGAAGACCTCGAACACGGCCTCATCGCCCACGAACACCGGCGCGGCGCGCACGCCGAGGACCTCGATGCCGCGCAGGTTGCGATAGCCGTGCACGTGGGCCATCACCCACACGCCCATCAGCAGGAAGGTCAGGGCATAGCCGAGATTGTTGTTGTAATTGATCGAGCCGAGCAGCATCACGCCGAGAACCAGCAGCATCAGCCAGCCGTAGCGGTTCGGCAGCACGCGCACGTTGCCCTGAGCGGGCGCCGCCGCCCGGCCCCGGATGCTGGCCGCGGTGGCCGTTGCCATGGCCTACGGTATGGCGACCTCGCGCAGCAGGCGCGCCGCGATGTCTTCGGGCGCGGCCTCGTGGGCCCGATCCCGCACTCGCAACCGGTGCCCGACCACGGCCGGCAGCACCGCCTGCACGTCCTCGGGCATGACGTGCGAGCGGCCGGCGAGCATGGCCCACGCCTGGGCGGCGCTGCGCAGGCTCAGGCCCGCGCGCGGGGAGAGCCCGGCGAGGAACCCGGGCGCGCGCCTGCTGTAATTGAGCAGCGCCTGCAGATAATCGATGAGAGCGTCGCTGACGTGGATCTCGCTCACGCGCTGCTGCATCTCGAAAAGCGCCTTGGGCTGCAGTATCGGTTCGATCTCCGCCACCATCTCGCGCCGATCGCGGCCCTTCAGCAGGGTGCGCTCGGCGGAGACGTCCGGATAGCCGAGCTCGATGCGCATCAGAAAGCGGTCCAGCTGCGACTCCGGCAGCGGAAACGTGCCGATCTGGTGCGAGGGGTTCTGGGTCGCGACCACGAAGAACGGCACGGGCAGGGTATGGG
>CAZTPK010000354.1:0-3115 GCA_964614765.1 uncultured Gammaproteobacteria bacterium | reverse complement strand
CTCAGGGGGCTCGGCAGCGGTTCCTCCGTCAGCCCGAGGTGCGGATTCGGAAGCCGGCGGCGGGCTCGCCGCCGCGGCCGTGGCGCTTTCCGTGACCTGCCGCTTCATCTCGGCAGTGGCGGCGTGCTGCACCTTTGCCGCGGCTGCCGTTGCGTCGCCCGCCCCTGCTCCCCCGGGAGCGGCCTGGGCGGGTATCCACGCCGACAGTGCCGCAAGCAGCATCCAAGCGGCCAGCGGACTGGACAAGTTGTTCGTCACCAAGCTCATGTTTCAGCAGGTTGGCAAAATCTCCTGGTTTAAAAGTTTAATATATAGATTAGGAAAGTGAAATATCTTGATGATTTTAAAATATTACAAACGAATTGATATGCGCCTGTGCAAACCGACGAAGGACAGGTCCAGGACGGGTGCCGGTCGGCGCCGGCAAGCCCGTGGGCGATTCCTGCAACTCGGGCAGGAACAAGGTGGGACGCGGCCGGGAGCGGCCTTGCCCGGTTACGCGGACGGAGTAGATCGAGACCCCTACGTCACTGGTGCGCCGGCGAATGCCGGGGCCCGGCGGATGACGAACCTGCTCGCGCGGACCCTCGAAGCCCGCGCGACCGGAAGGCCCGGCGCTTTCGAAAGCCCGGACTCTCGGTCAGCCGGTCGTCAGGGCTTGTCGACCTCCACCTCGATGCGATGCTCGGAAGCGGCCCTCGCCGTCGGCTGCGCGATCTCCTCGCCCCGCATGCAGGCGTCCATGGCGCGGCTCTCCTCCGCGCTGCCGATGGCCGGGGCGCCGGTACCGGCTGGCGTGACCGTCACCTGCCCTCGCACCTTCCGACGACACTCCTCGCGCCGGGCGAAGAAGGGATCCTTCGCTATATCGCGCGTGACCCCTTCACGCTGCAGGCAGTCCGCGTACTGGCCGCCCTCGTAGCCGGTGGGGATCCTCAGCGTGCCGATCGGCTGGATCGCCACCGCGCGTTCATTGGCAACGCCGGTGTGCAGGGGGACCTCGCTGTAGACTGTCGAACGCTGCGCGCATTCCTTCGTGACGTCCAGGCTGGAAGGCGCGGGATCCGTCTCTTCCGCGGCCACAAAAGGCAATCCCGCGAGCATGCACAGCACGCACGGCAGACTGCGACGCATCATCGGCAAATCCCCTGGGGCGAGACAACCACAGTATAGACTTCAACGGCGAGCGCTACGATCTTCAGTCGTCGACGTTCCATCCGCTCTGGCGAGCGCCGTGCCGGGATCGTCGGCCGCAAGCACACGTAGCGCCTGTGGCGGCAGGGCCTCGCGACCGGCGACCCGCACCGGTGCCTCCGTCTTCGTAAGGTGCCAGACGCCGCTCCCGTTCAGCGCCTTCGATACGGACAGGTCCCGGCGCTGCGCCAGCGGGACCACGTCCGCACGCAGGTTGTCGAGCACCCAGTAGCGACCGTCGCTGGAGCGAAACAGCAGCACCATGTGCGGCTCGATGCGTCGCCTGTCCGGCCTCAGCGCGCGGGTATAGACCAGCCAGAGACGGTTCGCGGCGACTCCCGTCCCGATCAGCGACAGGTACTTGGCCAGCGCGAAGTCCTCGCAGTCGCCGGCGCCGGCCGTGAGCAGCTGTCCGGGGGTGGCCCAGTAGTCGGCCATACCCCAGAGTTCGGAGTCGGGGGCGGAACGGAATTGATTGAAGAAGCGGTTGATGACTGACGCCCGCTGCAGATCGGGGCGAGCACGTGATGACGCGATGATCGCCTGCCATGCGGCGAATCGTCCGGTCGAGGCGCCGGCGCGGCCCGACGGATTGACCTGATCGCCGCATGCCGTCGAGGCCCACATCGCCTGCAGGCCGATCACGGCAAGCATCCACGTGAACCCGCGTCTGGCAGCCATCGCCCGCCGAAGCCGTCCGTATACTCGATACGGAGACTATCGGCGCGACGGCTCGAGACCTTAGCAAGAGGGGCCCTACGGGCTTTGCACCGCATCCCGCGCCCGGGCGATCCTGATGCCCGCCGTCGCCGTCACCACGAATTGGGCATTCGTATTGATTAGGGTAGGGCGCCGTGAGGCCGACGGCGGCAACCGCAGCTCCCGGCGCCGGCATCACTGCCTGGCGGCCGCCTCGTCGAGTCTCTGCTGAAGCGCGCCTTGCGCGGCCTGCTGGCGCAGTGCCGCCACCTGCTCCTCGAGCATCTGCACGTTCATGGCCGAGGCCAGCATCCGGTCGCCGATGATGAAGGCGGGCGTGCCGGTGACGCCGAGCTGTCCCGCCAGCACCTGCGTGTCCTGCAGATGCCTGGCGATCGCGGGGTCCTCGATCTTTTTTCGAACAGTATCGAGATCCAGACCCACATCTTTGACCACTTTGGCCAGCGCCTCGTCGGTCTTCTGCCCCTGCTGCTCCATCAGGGCGCGGTGAAACCGGAAATACGCGGCCGGATCGATGGTGTTCACGGCCAGGGCGTACTTCGCGGCGGTCATCGACTCCGCGCTCAGGATCGGAAACTCCTTGAGCACCACGCGCACGCGCTTGTCCTTCTCGACGAGCTTGACCAGCTCCGGCGTAGTGCGCTTGCAGTAGCCGCAGTTGTAGTCGAAGAACTCGACAATCGTGACGTCGGCGTCGCCCGCTGCGGAGCCTATGGCGGGGTCGCGAGCGTCCTCGGTAAGCGCGGCCCTGCTCGCCAGAATCTGGTCGCGCTGCGCGGCGGCGGCCTCCTGCTGCTGCCTCTCGCGCAGCTTCGTCACTGCGTCCACCACCACCTGAGGATTGCTCATGATGTAGTCGTGAACGATCTGCTCGACATCCGTTCGCGTGAGCGGCGGTTCGGCTCGTGCGGCGCCGGCAAGAAACGCGGTCACGGCGAGCGTGAGTGCCCGGTGGGCCAGAGTGGTCTTCATGGGGAGTGACTCCTGATTGAAATGGGTGGGCAGCCCCGCGCTGGCGAAACTGCTTCGGCCCGGGCGGTCCTGGGGACGACGGACGTCCGCCATCCCCTCGTGGCGGAGATGCACTCGTGGGGCGAGACCTGTGTGTCGGGCCCCCTCCAGCTGGTGGCCCTCCCCAAGCACTACGATTTCGTGGAGCTGCGGCGCACCCCGGCCGAGGTTCGGGCTCGCCTGGGCGCCC
>CAZTPK010000353.1:0-3122 GCA_964614765.1 uncultured Gammaproteobacteria bacterium | reverse complement strand
TATAGAAAATAATAGGGAACAGGCTGAACTGACAAAAAAGGGCCGGTTTCTCGGCCCTTTTGATTGGGTGAAATGCGATCAGCGCGTCAGCGTCTGCACGCCCTCCGGCGTGCCCATCAGGCAGACATCGGCGCCGCGGCGGGCGAACAGGCCGTTGGTCACCACGCCGACGATCTGGTTGATCTCCGTCTCCAGGGCGACCGGGTCGAGGATGTTCATGCCGTGCACGTCGAGGATGACGTTGCCGTTGTCGGTGGTGAAGCCGGCGCGCAGCACGGGGTTGCCGCCCAGCTTGACCAGTTGCCGGGCCACGTAGGAGCGGGCCATGGGGATGACCTCGACCGGCAGGGGGAACTTGCCCAGCACGTCGACCAGCTTGGTCTGGTCGACGATGCAGACGAATTTCTTGGCGCAGGCGGCCACGATCTTCTCCCGGGTCAATGCGCCGCCGCCGCCCTTGACCATGGCCATGTGCCGGGTGATCTCGTCGGCGCCGTCGACGTAGACTTCCATCTCGCCGGCCTCGTTGAGGTCGAGCACGCGGATGCCGTGCTTCTTCAGGCGCTCGGCGGTGGCGACCGAGGAGGCCACGGCGCCGTCGATGCGGCCCTTGATGTGGGCCAGTTCGTCGATGAAGAAATTGGCGGTGGAGCCGGTGCCGACGCCGATGATGCCGGCGGGCACGTGGGCGATGGCGGCGCGGGCGACGGCCTGCTTCATTTCGTCTTGGGTCATGCTCATGGCGCTTCTGCTTTCAACTTGCCGTAAAAACGCCGAGAATAGCGGGGTTTGGTGGCCTTTTCAAATCATGGGCCACGATGTTGGCTGGGGGTTAAGGCGTAGCGCACATTCCCTCTCCCCCACCCCTCCCCCGGAGGGGGAGGGGGAGCCGTATATAGGTATGGCAATGACGGACTATCTGGAAAAAATCCTGCTCGCCCGCGTCTACGACGTGGCCATCGAGTCGCCCCTGGACGAGGCGCCCAACCTCTCGCGCCGGCTGAAGAACACGGTGTGGCTCAAGCGCGAGGACATGCAGCCGGTGTTCTCGTTCAAGCTGCGCGGCGCCTACAACAAGATGGCCTCGCTGCCGGCGGCGGCGCTCAAGCGCGGTGTCGTGGCGGCCAGCGCGGGCAACCATGCCCAGGGCGTGGCCCTGGCGGCGCAGATTCTCAAGTGCGAGGCGACCATCGTCATGCCGGCGACCACGCCGCAGATCAAGGTGGATGCCGTGGCCAAGCGTGGTGCCCATGTCGTGCTCTTCGGCGACTCCTACGACGAGGCCTATCACCACGCCAAGGACATCGCCAAGGACGAGAAGAAGACCTTCGTCCACCCCTACGACGACCCCGAGGTGATCGCCGGCCAGGGCACCATCGCCATGGAACTGTTGCGCCAGGCCTAGTCGAACTGCCCGCACGCCATTTTCGTGCCGGTCGGCGGCGGCGGCCTGATCGCCGGCATCGCCGCCTATGTCAAGCGGCTGCGGCCGGAGATCAAGGTCATCGGCGTCGAGCCGGAAGAGGCCGACGCCATGGCCCGCTCGCTGGCCAAGGGCGAGCGGGTGACCCTGGCCCAGGTCGGCCTGTTCGCCGACGGCGTGGCGGTGAAGCAGGTGGGGGCCGAGACCTTCCGTCTGTGCCGGGAATACGTCGACGAGATCATCCTGGTCGACAACGACGCCATCTGCGCCGCGATCAAGGATGTGTTCGAGGACACCCGCTCGATCCTGGAGCCGGCCGGCGCCCTGTCGGTGGCCGGGCTCAAGGCCTGGGTGGCGCGAGAGAAGGCCGAGGACAAGCGCCTGGTCGCCATCGCCAGCGGCGCCAACATGAACTTCGACCGCCTGCGCTTCGTCGCCGAGCGGGCCGAGCTGGGCGAGAAGCGCGAGGCGGTGCTGGCGGTGACCATCCCCGAGAAGCCGGGCAGCTTCAAGACCTTCTGTTCGCTCTTGGGTGGCCATGTCATCACCGAGTTCAACTACCGCTTCGACGACCCCAAGCTCGCCCACATCTTCGTCGGCGTCCAGGTGCAGAACCGGGCCGAGGTGGACAAGATGATCGCCCTGCTCAACCGGCACGAGCTGCCGGTGCTCGACCTCACCGACAACGAGATGGCCAAGCTGCACATCCGCCACCTGGTCGGCGGCAAGGCGCCGCAGGCGACGAACGAGGTGATCTACCGCTTCGAGTTCCCGGAGCGGCCGGGCGCGCTGATGAAGTTTTTGAACAGCCTGGGCCACAAGTGGAACATCAGCCTGTTCCACTACCGCAACCACGGCGCCGACTACGGCCGCGTGCTCTGCGGGGTGCAGGTGCCGCCGGCGGACAAGGAGGCGTTCAAGGCCTTTCTCGATAACCTCGGCTATCCCTATTGGAATGAGTCGAAGAACCCGGCGTACAAGCTGTTTTTAGGATAAGCGGCCTACTGCGCGCCCCATCTGCCGCGTTGCATGCTCGCTCGGCCCTCGCCGTACTTGAATGTACTGTCTCGGGCCTCGCTGCGCGGCGCCTTGCATATGGGCCGCTCGCTACGGCCTTGGTGCATTCGGTTGGTATAAAACGAAACCCCGCCGCAGCGGGGTTTCGTTTTTGTGGGACCCGGTTTTCTTATTCGGGCTTGGTCTTGCAGGTCTTGATGCCGAAGGGCAGATAGGCCGGGCACCAGCCGATCAACCCGGTGGCCAGGGGGACGATGCCGATCCAGGCCCATACCGGGCCGCCCAGCACGGCCCAGGCGATGAGGGCCAGGCCCGCGTAGACGTAGCGCCAGTTCGCCCGCAGTTTCTTGTATGGGATCAGCCCAAAGCCGATCGAGTAGAACACGACGATCGGGATCTCGAAGGCCAGCCCGAAGCCGACGAGCAGCAATAGGATGCCGGTGAGGAAGCGGTCGGCGCCCGGGATGATGCCGACGAACTCGCCGGCCTGCGAGAACATGAACGTGAACGCCGGACGCATGATCACGCCGTAGGCGAAGGCCGCGCCGCCCACGAACAGCGCGACGGCGGCGGCAAACGTCGGCAGGACCCACTTGCGCTCGGGAGGTTTGAGGGCGGGCAGGAAGAACGCCAGGACCTGCCAGATCAGGATCGGGCTGAAGATCACGATCGAAGCGAACAG
>CAZTPK010000352.1:0-3137 GCA_964614765.1 uncultured Gammaproteobacteria bacterium | reverse complement strand
CCCTTGAACAGGGATTCGAACTGCGGAATCACGAAAATCATCAGGATCGAGGTGATGATGAAGGCGACAACGATGACGGCAGTCGGATAGAACAGCGCGCCCTTGATCTTCGACTTGAGCGCCTCCATCTTTTCCAGATACGTCGCAATCTTGTGCAGCACCGACTCGAGTACACCAGCGTGCTCGCCGGCGGTCACGAGGTTCACGTACAGCTCATCGAAGTACTTCGGGTGCTTGCCCAGCGCCTCGGCGAGCGAGCCGCCCGACTCGACGTGATTCTTGATGTCCAGGATGAGGTCCTGCATCTTCTTGTTCTCGTGGCCACGGCCGACGATATCGAAGGACTGAACCAGCGGTACGCCGGCGGACATCATGGTCGCCATCTGGCGGCTGAATACCGCGATGTCCTTCGGCGAGATACTGCGGCTGCCCCGGCTGAGCAGAGGCTTCGGCTTCTTTCGGACCTTGAGCGGGTTGATGCCCTGCCGTCGCAGCGTCGCCTTGATGGTCGTGTCGCTGACGCCCGACATCTCGCCCTTGAGCCGCTTGCCCTGGCTGTCCAGTCCCTCCCACTGGAACATCATCGCTTTCGCTGCAGCTTCGGCCATCGTCCTACTCCATCGTCACGCTGTTGATCTCTTCAATGCTCGTAATACCGTCCATCACCTTTTTCAGTGCCGACTGACGGATGTTCGGTATCCCCTCTTTCTGCGCCTGGTCGGCCAGGGTGATCGCATTGGCCCCCTCCATAATCAGGCGCTTCATCGCATCGCTGATGGGCATGACCTGGTAGATGCCCGTACGCCCCTTGTACCCGCCGTTGCACATGTCGCAGCCCACGGCCTGGTAGACGCGAAAATTGGTCGCCACCTGTGCCTCCGTGAAGCCCTCCGCGAGCAGCGCATCGGCGGGTATCTCCACCGGTCGCTTGCAGTTCGTACACAGCTTGCGAGTCAGGCGTTGCGCGATGATGAGGTTGATGGTCGTCGCCACCGCGAAGGGCGGCACGCCCATGTCCATGAGTCGCGTCAGCGTCTGCGGCCCGTCGTTCGTGTGCAGCGTCGACATCACCATGTGGCCCGTCTGCGCCGCCTTGACCGCAATGCTCGCGGTCTCCAGGTCGCGGATCTCGCCGACGAGAATCACGTCGGGGTCCTGGCGCAGGAAGGCCTTCAGGGCCTTCGCAAAGGTCATGCCGGTTTTCTCGTCCACCTGTACCTGATTCACACCGGGCAGGTTGATTTCTACCGGATCCTCGGCGGTCGAAATGTTGATGTCGACGGTGTTGAGGATGTTTATGCCGGTATACAGCGAGACGGTCTTGCCGCTGCCGGTGGGGCCGGTAACCAGGAACATGCCGTAAGGCTTATGCAGGTTCTCCAGATAGATCTTTTTCTGGTCCTCCTCGTAGCCAAGCACGTCGATGCTGAGGCGCGAGCTGTCGGAATCCAGGATGCGCAGCACCACCTTCTCGCCGTACAGCGTCGGGCAGGTGCTGACGCGGAAATCGATGGCCTTGTTCTTCGATACCTTCAGCTTGATGCGACCGTCCTGAGGCACGCGCCGTTCGGAGACGTCCAGGCGCGACATGACCTTGATGCGGGCGGCAATCTTGTTGGCAAGCGCGACCGGCGGTTTTGCAAGTTCCGTGAGGATGCCGTCGATGCGCAGACGAACGCGAAAGAACTTCTCGTATGGCTCGAAGTGCAGGTCCGAGGCGCCCTTCTTGATGGCGTCCAGTAGCACCTTGTTGACGAAACGCACGACGGGCGCATCGTCAATGTCGGAATCCTCTGCCTTCTCCTCCTTTTGATCGAGACCGACGTCCAGACCTTCAAGATCGTCGAGGCCCGCATCGTCCATGTCGCCAAGGCCCGTTTCCGTGGCCTCCAGCGCCTTCTCCATCACTTTGTTGAGCTTGTCCTCCTCTACCAGTATGGGCTCGGTGGTGCCGCCGACCTGGAAGCGGATCTCGTCCAGCGCCTTCAGGTTCGTGGGGTCGGAGATCGCGATGAAAAGGCGGCTGCCGCGTTTGAACAGCGGCAACGCATGGTGGCGCCTGATGATCTCTTCCTTGACGAGTTTCACCGCCTCCGGGTCGATGTCTACCGCGTTGATGTCGATGACCGGCACACCGAACTCCGTCGAGGCGGCATGCGCGACGTCGCGTCCGCTGACGAGCTTCTTTTCCACCAGATACGCGACTAGGGCAACCTTGTTGTCCTGCGCGGCCTGCACCGCCTGCTGGGCGTCCTGCTCGCTGAGCAGCCCTTCCAGAACGAGCATGCGCGCCAGGCCGGTCAGGGGAGTCTTGGTGGTGGTAACAGCCATCGTGATTCGCTATCTCGCGTCAAGAAAAGGAGATCGCCCGCTTCCGCCCGGGAACGCGGCAAGCCCGGCCACGCCAGCCTCGAAAATCCCAGGTATTCCCGCAGGTTGCCGACCGTAAACCAATGGTAGATGAAATGGCGCTAAATGGCCAATTTCCCTGATGTAAATTGTTTTATCGGCACAAGGACATGCGGCCTTGAATGTCGCACGGGCCATGGCCGTCAATGGCCGGCCGAGCGGAGTACGAATCTGACGATGAAGTACATCGTGAGGACGAACAACACGGTGCCAATGATGCCGCCGATAACGAAACGGGCCGGGGATCCGCTGGAAAAGTCTCGCTCGCGGTTCTTATGGCTTTGCACCCCCATTGCGGCGGCGGCAATGCTGCCGAACAGCGATATCAGACTGCGCCTAGCTTCCGGATTTTCGTCGGATTTCATGAACGCCCTCTCGCTCGCCACCGCAGCGCAGCACATTATTCGCGTACAATAATCCAATATTCGTCCAACAGGAACGGACCGACCCATCGTGCTTGGCTCAATCATTCGGGAAGACATCAAGTGTGTATTCGAGCGCGACCCCGCCGCCCGCTCGATCATCGAGGTGTTGCTGGCCTACCCCGGCCTGCACGCCGTGTGGGCGCATCGAGTTTCTCATGCCCTGTGGGTGCGTGGCTGGAACAGGACAGCCCGGGTCCTCTCGCACATCGCGCGATTCCTCACCGGCATAGAGATCCACCCCGGGGCGAGTATCGGCCGTCGCTTCTTCATCGACCACGGGATGGGGGTGGTCATCGGGGAGAC
>CAZTPK010000351.1:0-3147 GCA_964614765.1 uncultured Gammaproteobacteria bacterium | reverse complement strand
GATGTTGGAGGAAGGCAGCGTCCAGCGCCTGACGGTGCAGACCGCCGATCTCGGGCTGGAGAAGAGTGATGAGCCTTACATCGACATGTATTTCGGCTATCTCAACGCTCCACCCGTCGGCCGCGCCATACTCGGTGAGGAGAACTACCGGCGGCTGATGGCGGAGCTGAAGCCGAGCGAACACGCCATTTTCATCATTGCCAACGGCACCGGTTCGTTCAAGGGTTCGGGGTTCGTCCGGGGCGGCATCTTCGATCGCATACAGGTCGCGCAGGAGATCGACACCTTCACCTTCCGCGACCTGGACTACCACAACCTGTACTCGGTGAAGGTGGCCGGCGCGCCGCGCTTCAGCGAGTCCGGCATCTTCATCGTCCGTCGCGAGGGATTTTCCCCGGCCTATCCTTGGAGCCTCGTGTTCCTGGCCAATCGCGTCGATCCGCAGACCGGCGAGCGATCGTTCGCGAACTTCTCCTCCGAGTACTGGCTGCCCGGCAGTTACATGGAGGGCGGCCGTCCGGAGTACGAGCGCCCCGAACCGCCATGGATGAAGGCGTGGAAATCGCGCGCCTGGGAGCTGGGCGGCTTCACGCTCGTCCTGCTGCTCACGGCGCTGATGTTCGTGAACCGCGACAAGCTGGTGCGCGCCAGCCGCCGGCGCGACAAGACGCCGCTGGAGGGCCCGAAGTACCTCATCTGGACCGTCAGCGTCCTGCTGCTCGGCTTCTACGCAATGGCGCAGCCGTCGATCACGCAGGTCCTCACCTGGTTCCACTCCATCGTCTACGAATGGAAGTGGGAGCTGTTTCTCTCGGACCCCTTCATCTTCATCTTCTGGTGGTTCATCATCGTCAGCGTGTTCCTCTGGGGCCGCGGCCTGTTCTGCGGCTGGCTCTGTCCGTACGGCGCGGGCAGCGAGATGCTGCACAAGATCGCCGGCCACGCGGGGCTGAAGAAATACCAGTTCAGCCTGCCCAAGCGCTGGCACGATCGCCTGAAGTGGACCAAGTATTTCATCTTCGCGGGTCTGCTCGGACTCTCGTTCTACTCCATGCCGCTCGCCGAGCGCTACGCCGAGGTGGAGCCGTTCAAGACCACCTTCCTGGTGGGCGTGTGGAACCGTACCTGGCCGTTCGTCGCCTACTGGCTGGTGCTCGCGGGACTGTCGCTGTTCATCGAACGGCCCTTCTGCAAGTATCTCTGCCCGCTGGGGGCGGCGCTGGCCGTCCCTTCCACCTTCCGGTTCTTCGGCCTGAAGCGCAAGTCGGAGTGCACCACCTGCGCGGCCTGCGCCAAGGGCTGCAGCCAGCTCGCCATCGACAGGCAGGGGCGCATCGATCAGCGCGAATGCCTGCTGTGCCTGGACTGCATGGTGCTCTACTACGACGCGCACAGTTGTCCGCCCCTGGTGCAGGAGCGCAAGGCGCGCGAGAAGCGGGGTCTGCCGCTCACGCGGATAAATCCCCAGGGCTATTTCGAACCGCTGCCGGCGGCGCCGCGCCCTGCCCCCGCCATGGTGTTCACGCCGGAGGGCGTGCGGCCCGCCGCCGCACCCTCCGGTCGCCTGAGCGCGGAACTGTGGTTCCACCTGTTTCCGTGGACCGCGGACTTCGCGCGGGAGATCTTCGCCATCCG
Organism: uncultured Gammaproteobacteria bacterium; assembly: GCA_964614765.1. Classification (GTDB taxonomy): domain Bacteria; phylum Pseudomonadota; class Gammaproteobacteria; order JAJPIJ01; family JAJPIJ01; genus JAJVHZ01. The sequence continues at coordinate 1,512 of CAZTPK010000351.1, read as the reverse complement.
CGCGATCGCGGCGTTCCTGGCGGTGGCCGTGACGACGGCCTGGATCCTGAGCGCGACGCAGCAGATCGGCCCGGCCGTCATGCTGGCGTGGTGGACGGGCTGGAGCGTCTACGAGGTGATGACCCGGATGCACTACAAACCGCTGGTGAAGGATGGCCCGTGGTGGGGGCGCGACTACCGACCCGGTACGTGGATGGACGTGACCTTTTACGTGGCCACCAAGAACCTGCTCATCGCCGCGGCGCTCTTCCTGGCGCTGCAGGCCGCCGGCGCGCTCGATATACTGTCGGCCTGGCCCTGGTTGAAATGATGGCGCGGCGGGGACTCGCCTTGCTCGGTTTGTTGCCGCTAATCAGTCCCGTCGCCGACGGCCGCGAGTGGCGCGTGCAGCCCGGGACGTCCCTCGAGCAGGCGGTGGCCGGCGCCGCGCCGGGCGACACGATCCTCATCGAGCGCGGCCATTACCCGGCGCATCTCCGCATCGACAAGCCGCTGACGCTGCGCGGCGTGAACCGGCCCACACTCTCGGGCGAAGGCCGCGGCGACGTCATCCGCATCCTCAGCCCCGACGTGGTGGTCGAGGGCCTGATCATCCGCGACAGCGGCACCGACCTGAACAATGCCGATGCCGGCGTGTATATCGGCAAGACCGGCACGCGCGCCCGGGTTCGAAACTGCTACGCGGTCTACAACCTCTTCGGCATCCGCGCCGAGGGCGCCGAGGACATCGAGATCGCCGGCAACGTCGTCACCGGCAAGCGCGACCTGCAGTCCGCGCAGCGCGGCAACGGCATCCAGATCTACAACACCCGCGGCGCGCGCATCCTCGACAACCACATCAGCTTCGTGCGCGACGGCATCTACGTCGACGTCTCCGACAGGGCGGTGTTCCGGGGCAATCGCATCCACCACGTGCGCTACGGCACCCACTACATGAATTCGCACCACAACCTGTGGGAGGGCAACTGGTCGTACCTGAACCGCGGCGGGCTGGCGCTCATGGAGGTGCGCAACCAGACCGTGCGCAACAACGTCACCTGGGGCAACACCGACCACGGCATCATGCTGCGCACGATCCAGGACTCGGTAATCGAGGGCAACATCGTCATCGCCAACGGCAAGGGATTCTTCGTCTACGACGCCGAGTACAACACCCTGCGCGGCAACCTGGTGGCCGAGAACCGCACCGGCGTGCATCTCTGGGCGGGCTCCTACCGCAACCAGGTGGACAACAACGACTTCATCCGCAACGAGGAGCAGATCCGCTACGTGGCCACGCGCGACGAGCGCTGGGGGGTCGGAGGCGGCAACTACTGGAGCAATTACAGCGGCTGGGACCGCAACGGCGACGGTCTGGGCGACGTGAAATACACCGCCAACGACATCGTCGACCGGCTGGTGTGGCGCTATCCTTACGTGCAGTTGCTGCTGCACAGCCCGGCCGTGTTCTCGCTGCGGCTGGTCGCCCAGCAGTTCCCGCTGCTGCGCGCCCCCAGCGTCGTCGACGAGCCG
>CAZTPK010000350.1:0-3166 GCA_964614765.1 uncultured Gammaproteobacteria bacterium | reverse complement strand
GGGTCGAGCTGCGCCGGAAGTTGCGTCGGAAGGCCCGCGTCATCGACCAGAGCGACTGCGCGTTCGGCATCGGCGCGGCTCAGCCACCCGAGGCGCGCGGAGAGGTCCGCCGCCAGGCACATCCCGGCCGCCACCGCCTCGCCGTGCAGCCACGAGCCGTAGCCCAGGCCGGTCTCGATCGCGTGGCCGAAGGTGTGGCCGAGATTGAGCAGCGCCCTCTGGCCGCTCTCCCGCTCATCGGCGGCGACCACCTCGGCCTTGTTCCGGCACGAGCGCTCTATGGCATGGGCCAGGGCCCGCGGGTCGCGCGCCAGCAGAGCGCCGATGTTCGCCTCCAGCCAGCCGAAGAACTCGGCGTCACGGATGAGTCCGTACTTGATGATCTCGGCCGCCCCGGCGCGGAGCTCGCGGTCGGGCAGCGTGGACAGCGTGTCGGTATCGGCCAGGACCAGTCGCGGCTGATGAAACGCGCCGATCATGTTCTTGCCGAGGGCGTGGTTGACGGCGGTCTTGCCTCCGACGGAAGAGTCCACCTGGGCGAGCAGCGTGGTCGGGATCTGTATGTAATCCACGCCGCGCTGATAGCAGGCGGCGGCAAAGCCGGTGATGTCGCCGACGACGCCGCCTCCGAGCGCGAGCAGCGTGCAGCCGCGGTCGAATCGCGCCTCGAGCAGCGCGCCGATGATCCCTTCCATCGTTGCCAGCGTCTTGAACTGCTCGCCGTCGGGCAGCGTGACAGTCTCCACCTGTCGCTGTCCGAGCGCGGTCCTCAGGCCATGAAGATACAGGGGGCCGACAGTGCTGTTGGTCACGACCATCACCTGGCGCCGAAGATACGGTTCGAACCGCGACGGGTCGGCCAGCAGTCCGCGGCCGATGAGTATCGGGTAGCTGCGGTCGCCGAGCGCGACCTTCAGTTCGATGGCTGGGGGCTTGGTCTGCATTGCTGACGGATCATGGAGACGACTTGCCGTACTGTACGGTTACCCGTATCGATGATCAAATCCGCGACTTCGCGGTAGAGCGGTTCGCGCTCCTGCAGCAGCTCCCGCAGCCGTTCCTGCGGATCAGCCGTGGCGAGCAGCGGTCGGCTACGGTCCCGCGACGTCCGCTCGACCAGCAGGGACAGCGGCGCTCGCAGATAGATGACGAAGCCGCGCTCGCGCAGTCGACGGCGATTGCATTCTCGCAACACCGCGCCGCCGCCGGTGGCCAGGACCAGATTCTGCATCCGCGTCAGCTCGTCGATCACCTGTGCCTCGCGATCGCGGAAGCCCTCCTCCCCCTCGATCTCGAAGATGAGCGATACCGAGGCGCCCGTGCGTTCCTCGATCACCCGGTCGCTGTCGAGAAAGGACAGCTCCAGCGCGCGGGCCAGCTGCCTGCCGACGGTCGACTTGCCGGCGCCCATGGGGCCAACGAGGAAGAAATTTCCGGTCGCGGGCGACTTCACGGCCGAGTTTTCCGGTGGGCGATCACGCCGGAGAGTGTGTGATTGATCGACGCCGATGGCAAGGCGCCAGCGGAGTTCCGCCGTGGGCGAGGCAAGAAAAAGGGTGCATGGTCGCCCATGCACCCTCCGGGGTCAGCTATGCTCGACTACTGTTCGAGCGCCAGCCCGTCCTTGATGATCTTCGGAGTGACGAAGATCAGCAACTCGTCCTTGTCGTGCTGCTGGGACGTGTTCTTGAACATCCAGCCCAGGTAGGGGATATCGCTAAAGAAGGGCACGCGCTCGACGTCCTGCCGGTTCTCCTGCGTGTACACGCCGCCGAGTACCACGGTCTCGCCGTTGTCGACGAGGACCTGGGTGGCCACGTTCTGCGTGTCGATCGACGGCACGCCGGCGAACACCTGGCCGATGACGTCCTTGTTGACCTTCAGGTCCATGATGACGCGGTCATCCGGCGTGATCTGCGGCGTGACCCGCAGGCTCAGCACGGCCTTCTTGAACGAAACGGAGGTCGCGCCGCTGGAGGTCGCCTCCTGGTAGGGGATCTCCGTACCCTGTTCGATCACCGCCTCCTTCTGGTTGGCGGTGATGACGCGCGGGCTGGAGATGACCTCGCCCTTGCCCTCGGCCTGTAGTGCCGAGAGCTCCAGCTGCAGCAGGTAGCTGCCGATCTTGCCCACGGCGAGCGCGAGCGCGCCGGAGGGATTGACGACCGGCAGGTCGACGATGTAGTTCTCCAGATCGTCGGTGTTGAAGGCGGTGGTGCCGCCGTAATCGACGTCGCCGGGCAGCTTGCCGCCGATGGCATATTCGGTGTCGTCGCGCGACAGCGCGCCGTTGTGATTGGAGTTCTTGCTGTAGCCGAAGCGCACGCCGAGGTCCTTGCTGAAGTCCTCGTTGGCGATCACGATGCGTGACTCGATGAGCACCTGGCGCACCGGGATGTCCAGGGTGGCGACCAGCTTGCGGATCTCCTCCAGCTTCTCTGCGGTCTCCTGGATGAGCAGGGTGTTGGTACGCTCGTCCACCGACACGTTGCCGCGTTCGGAGAGGATGTTCTTGCCCTCCGACTTCAGCAGCGTCGCGATGTCTGCCGCCTTCGCGTAGTTGATCTGGACGAACTCCGTGCGCAGCGGGGCCAGCTCACGCAGCTGCTTCTGGGCCTCCAGCTCGAGCTTCTCGCGGGTGGCGATCTCCTCGGCCGGGGCGACCATGACGACGTTGCCGTTCTGGCGCATCGCCAAGCCCTTGGACTTCAGGATGATGTCCAGCGCCTGGTCCCAGGGCACGTTCTTCAGCCGCAGCGTGACGTTGCCGGTCACGGTGTCGGCGGCGACGATGTTCAGGCCCGTGAAGTCGGCCAGCAGCTGCAGCACGGCACGAACCTCGATGTTCTGGAAGTTGAGCGACAGCTTCTCGCCGGTGTAGCCGAACTTCTCCTTCTTGGCCTTTTCCTCCTCTTCCCTCGTCAGCGGCTTGAGCTCCACCGTGAACAGGTTGTCGGTCTGGTAGGCCAGGTGGTCATAGAGCGTCTTGCCCGTGGGCGCGATGGTCATGCGCACGCCGTTGCCGCGCCGCTTGGTGTCGACCTCCTTAACGGGGGTGGCGAAGTCGATGACGTCGAGGCGGCGATCGAGCTTCGCCGGCAGCGTCACGTTGGCGAAATCGACGATCACCTTGCCGCTCTGCTCCGTGATGTTGACGGGCGTGGAG
>CAZTPK010000349.1:0-3168 GCA_964614765.1 uncultured Gammaproteobacteria bacterium | reverse complement strand
ATCGGTGACGACCTGCATGACGACATCGAAGGGGCGCAGCGCGCCGGCATCGCCGGCATACTCGTACGCACCGGCAAGTTCCGGCCGGAGGACGAACGGGACGAATCCGTGCGCCCGGCGCTCATCGTCGATCACTTCCCTGCCGCCGTCGATGCGCTGGCCCGCGGCGGCTGATATGGCCGCGGTCGCCTCACCGGAGCCCCGCATGCTCGCGCGCGTGGCCACGAGGCCTGCGGCGCCGATCCGTGGCGCTCCCCCAAAACGGCGCGCGGTCAGTGGTCCTCGCCGTCGTATATCCACATCGGCTGCGTCGCGCCGGCGCGCCGGAATCCCCGCCGCAGGTAGAAATCGATCGCCCTGCCGTCGGCGACGAGTATGTGCTGGTGGAAGCCCGCGTAGCGGGACTTCAGCCGCGCGAGGATCTGGGTGCCCACGCCCTTGCCCTGGTGGCTGGGGAGCACCAGCAGATGCGGGTAGTACACCACCAGATGCCCGTCGGAAAGGGCATTGCCGAGGCCGACGAGCCGCTCGCCGTCCCAGGCCGAGACGAGGGCGTGTGAACCGCGCAGGGCGCCCAGGAGCTGCGCCGGCTTGCCGGCCGAGGACCATCCGTTGGCCGCGTAGAGGGCGACCACCTGCGCCTCGGGCAGGTCGCGCGATTCGCTGTAGGCGATGCTCATGCCGTCCACTGGATCGGGCAGACTCATGCCCGCGCCAGCCGCAATCCGGCAGCCGCACCGCGCAGCACGAACGCCGCGGAGCGCAGGAACAGCGCCGCGATCGCCACGCCGACGAGGATGTCCGGCCATGCCGAGCCCAGCCACCACACCATCAACGCCGCGCCGAGCACCGAGACATTGGCAATGATGTCGTTGCGCGAGCACAGCCAGACCGAGCTCATGTTGATGTCCTCGCCGCGGTGCCGCCACAGCAGCGCCAAACATGCGCCGTTGGCGAGCAGCGCGAGCAGTCCGACGCCGCCGATGACCTCGGCTACGGGCAGCTGCGGGGCAAGGGCCTTGTAGATCGCCTGCGCCAGGACGAGCAGACCGAAGCCGGCCATGATGCCGCCCTTCAGCAAGGCCGCCAGGGCCTTCTGCCGCGCGCCGTGGGCGACGGCGTAGAGGCTGAATCCGTAGACCGTCGCATCGCCCAGCATGTCCAGGGAGTCCGCCAGCAGCGAGATCGAACCCGCGAGGAGACCCGAGGCGAACTCGAGGACGAACATGAGGGCGTTGATCGCGAGGACGCGCCTGAGCGTGGCGGACTGCCGCGCGCGCAGCGCCTCGATCTCGCAGGACTTGTCGTTGCAGCAGCTGCTCATGGGTTATGTTCATTGGGCACGCGGGACCTCCGACGCCGGCCCCGCTATCGGAAAGCCCCGGCGCCGCGCCTTCCTCGCGACGGCGTCGTGGTACGCCGGCGGACAGTATCGCTTCGTTTGCGTTCGCGCCGCCAGCGGCGCACGGCGCTCGTCCGCGCTTCAGCCTTGGCCGGGCTCACGAGGACCCCCGCCGCGGGCGGCCGAAGAGCGCTCGCAATTCTGCCTTCGCGGCATCCTGCCGGGCGCGCTGGCGCGCCGGCAGCTGTCGGCCGGCTCGGTTGATGTAGAAGTTCAGCATCGACATCGCCGAGCGGAACGGATCGGTCTTGCGGCGCCGGCTTCGCTCGGCAGAGTCCTTCAGCGACCGCGCGATCGCTCGCGGGTCCTCCAGCGTGAACACCCCGGCCTCCAGGTCCAGGGCATTGCTCGTCTCGGTGACCCGTTGCGACCAGTATCTGCGCCTCGCCGCCATCTGTTCTGAGGACTTCCCCGCACCCGAAGGACGAAGCCTGCCGCGTCCAGTCCCGTGGGCCGTGCCATGAGCGCCTGTACCAGGCGCCGAGCATGACGGCCATCCGCAGCAAATCTGCCGGAACCAGTCACATCTCCACTCCTGGCGTACTGCTCAGCGGGCGATCGACCCGGTCACGACACCCTTGCCCCGCGCTCCATCAGCAGCTGGCGCAGTACCGAGCGGTGACGGCCCGACTCCTCTTCGCAGCAACCGCCAACGGAAAAATCCGCCGCGTGCGACATCGCTGCGGCCCTCGTTGCGCAGCCTGGGCGAGCCAAGGCGGACGATCCGCACGGTCGTGGACGCTACACCTCCGTCATGAGCCTCGCGGGCGCCAACCACGCGCCCTGCACGAGGTTGCGACCGTCACTGCACCACGAGCACGTCGCACCCGCATTCCGACAGCAAGTGCAGCGTAACGCTTCCAAGCAGCAATTGCTCGCCGATCGACCTGCCGTGTTTGCCGGCGACGAGAAGATCGGCGTCGATCGCGGCGGCCTTCTCGCGCAGCGCGGCGGGTGGATGATCGCCGTACTCCACGGAATGCCGCAGCCGGCCGCCATCCACACCGCTTTCCCCGATGAATCGCCTCATCTCCGCCTCGGCCTCGCGACCGGCCTTGACACGGTACTCGCTGACTATCTCCTCGGGAACTCCGGCCTCCAGCATCCTGCCCTCGAACGGCGCCTCGAACACGTGCAGGAGGTGGATCTCCGCGTGCGGCGCGATCTCGATCCCCCGCAGGAGGGCCGTGCGCGAGTGCGGTGAGAAATCCGTGGCCACGAGCACGCGTCGATACGGCGCCGAGGGTGCGCGCCTGACCACCAAGACCGGCTTCGGTGCCTGGCGGACGAGGCGTTCCGCCGTCGTCCCGACCACGAGGCGCCGCAGCGGATGCGTTCCGCGCGCGCCCACCGCGAGCAGATCGTGGCCGCTGGCTTCCTCTAGTATTGCATCGATGACGCTGCCCACGACCACCTTCGGTTCCAGGTCGAAGCCGGAACGCTTCCGCGCGATCGCGACCAGATCCGCGAGCGACCGGGAGGCCTGCGACACCACGGACTGCTCCGACTCCACCGGCAGGCTCACGAAATGCTTCAGGGCGTCCAGCCACGAGGATTCGAGCACGTGGAGCGCGGTGCCGCGCGGGATCCCGAGGGTCGCGCAGACCATGGCGGTGCGCTCCACGGCGTGCCGCGCGTCGGTGGAAAAATCCGTCGCGGCCAGTATCGAGGTTAATTTCGCCATCGCGCCCCCTGTCGGTGTCCGGACTCGTTCGCGGTGCCTCCGGCGGCGCCAATCTCAAGCTGCGCTCGGTTGCGGTCGCCGC
>CAZTPK010000348.1:0-3183 GCA_964614765.1 uncultured Gammaproteobacteria bacterium | reverse complement strand
GGCGCGCCGTGGCGTTTTCTAGCCGGCTCGCCTGCGCCTGCTGCTCCCGCCGCGCGGCATCCAGCTCGCGGCGCAGGCTTTCGGCCTCCGCCCCGGTCTGCTCGAGATCGGTGATACGTGCCCGCAGCGCCCCGACCTCCTGCCCGGCCTCTTCGAGCCGGCCTTGCAGTGCGGCGAACTCCAACTGGAGTCTTCTGGCCTCGCTGGTCGCGGCCTCCCGCGATTCGTGGGCGGCCTGCAGCTGCGCTCGCAGCCGGGCCGCCTCGGCCTGCGCACTCTCGATCTGACGCTGGTACTCCGCGCCGGCCTCCTGCTGCGCATCGATGGCCGCCTGCAATTGCTCGCGCAGTTCCCGGGCCTGGGTCTGCGCGCCCTCAACGGCGCCCGTCGCCGCCGCCAGTCTTGCGATCTCCTCCTCGGCGCCCTCGAGCCGCGCCTGCAGATCCCGGGCCTCCGCGCGCGCCGTCTCAAGGCCTGACTTCGCCTCCTTCAGCAGCTCCAGCTCGCCAGCGGCGCTCTGCAGGCGTGCGCGCAGGTCTTCCTGCTCGCGGCGCAGCCGATCGGCCTCGGCGCGGGCCGCGCCCTGATCGGCAATGACCTCCTCGAGCTGCGCGCGCGCCTTCTGCAGCGCAGCGTCCAGTCCCCGGTTTGCCTCGGCGTCGCGCTGCAGCTGTGCGAGCTGCTCGAGCGTCGCCTCCAGGCGTTCACGCGCCTGCCTCAACTCCGGAAGCTCGCGGCGCAGCGACTCCAACTCCTGCTTCGTGGCCTCCAGTTCGCCGCGGGCCTCCTCGATCTCACGCCGGGCCGCCTCGAGCTCGAGCTGGCTCTCGCCGACGTCCTGGGCCTGCGCGCGCAGGACGGCAACCTCGGCGCGCGCAGACTCCAGCGCACTGCGCATCTCCTCGAGATCGGCCGGCAGCACCACCCCTCCGCCCTCGGCGCGCAGCATCTCGTTCTCCGAGCGCAGGCGCTCGTAGTCGGCCAGCAGACTCTCATGCTGACGTTCGATGGATTCGAGCTTTCTCCTGATCTCCTCGCCCGCGGAAACCGCGGCTTCCAGATCGGCGCGCGCCTTGTCGGTGGCGTTCTCGTAGTTGTGAATCCGGTAACGCCAGGTATCGAGCTCGGATTGCAGGCGCGCCGTACGTTGCGCCACCCGGCGGCGCCAGTACCACCAATCGATGAGCCATTCGGCCAGCCATCCGACGATGAGTCCCACGACCAGCCAGGCCATCGGACTCATCTGGAACTGCACTTGCCACATAACTCCTCCCGGGAACCGTTCTCGTGCAGTGACGGGGGCGGGGTACGCCCGTGTTTGCGGCGGAGTATCGCCGCGGCGCCTCGGCCCGCATTGGGTATCGACCCTGGTGCCGGGCCCGCCGTGGGAGCCGGAATATTACCTACCCCAGCCCATTTTCTCAAAGAAACAGGCTACTATACCGCTGTGCTAACCGGGGCTGGATGTCGTGCTGACGCCGGCGACCACCTCGCCGGCGCGCGTCGGAAACCTCTCTCGCACCGACACATGAATCCCGCCAACCAGGGCGATGCGCGCGCCTCCCACGTCGATCGCCGTAACGGGCTGGCCTCGCGCGGCATGCTGTCGGTGGTCGGCGCGCAGTTTCTCTCCGCGCTCGCCGACAACGCGCTGCTGTTCGCCGCGATCGCCGCACTGAAGGCCGATACGGCCCCGGCGTGGACCACGCCGCTGTTGCAGGATTTTTTCGTCGTCTCCTACGTCCTGCTCGCCCCCTGGGTCGGCCCCTTCGCGGATGCCTTGCCGAAGGGGCGGGTCATGATGATCGGCAACCTCATCAAGCTTTGCGGCGCGGTACTGGTGCTCGTGGGCGTACACCCCCTGCCGGCTTACGGTCTGGTCGGACTCGGCGCTGCCCTCTACTCGCCGGCGAAGTACGGGATTTTGAGCGAGCTGGTGCCGGCCGAGAGGCTGGTCAAGGCCAACGGGCTCATCGAGGGCTCGACGATCGTGGCGATTCTGATGGGCACGATCGCCGGCGGGATCATCGCCGACCACTCGGTGCGCCTGGCATTCCTCTGTGTCGCGGCGTGTTACCTGCTCGCGGCCCTGGCGAATCTGGGGATCCCGCGGCTGCCGCCGGCGCATCCAATGGCCGAATTCAAATTCCACAGCATACTCAGCGACTTCAGCGACGCCGTGCGCCTGTTCTGGCGCGCCCGCGACAGCCGCTTCGGACTGCTCGGCGCCAGCCTGTTCTGGGGAGCCGGCAGCACTCTGCGCTTCCTCCTCGTGGCGTGGGTACCCGTGGCGCTGCACATCAACGACACGCAGACTCCGGCCAAGCTCAATGCCGCGGTCGCCATCGGCGTGGCGGTCGGGGCGGCGCTGGCCGCGAGACTCATCTCCCTCCCGCAGATCAACCGCGTGCTGATCCCGGGCTTTCTGATGGGTGCGCTGGTTGCGCTCCTCGCGCCGCTGCAGTCGCTGCCGGCCACGGCGCTGCTGCTGGTGCTGCTGGGCGCCGCCAGCGGCATGTTCATCGTGCCCATCAATGCCCTGTTGCAGGAGTGCGGGCACGTCACGATCGGCGCCGGCCACGCCGTCGCTGTCCTGAATCTTTTCGTCAATCTCTCCATGCTCGTCACCGTGGGCCTCTACACCGCCGTCACGCATGCCGGCGCGCCGGTGGTACCGACGGCATACGGCTTCGGCATCGCGATCATGACGGGAATCGTGGCCCTCGGATGGTGGCGCCTGCGCGGCGCGCGCCGGTCGGTCTAGCGGCCTTCGCGCCCCGCCCGGAGGCATGGTGCCGGCGCCGCGCCGGCCGTCAACGTGCGACTTGGGCTTGCAGCAGGGCGCGCACCCGCTCGGCATCCGCCGGCGTGTCGACGCCGAAGCCCGTGGGCGCACGGGCCTCGGCGACCGCGATCGTGTAGCCGTGCTGCAGCACCCGCAGCTGCTCCAGCGCCTCGACCGACTCCAGTGTCGTCGGCGCGAGCCCGCGGTAGACGCGCAGAAAGCCCGCGCGGAAGGCATACAGACCGATGTGCCGGAAATACGGCTGTGCCGGCGGCAGCACCGCCGGTGTGTCCGCGAACGCCGCGCGCGCCCACGGTATGGGGGCGCGGCTGAAATACAGCGCGCGTCCCCGCTCGTCGATCACCACCTTCACGATGTTCGGATCGAAGACGTCGCGG
>CAZTPK010000347.1:0-3186 GCA_964614765.1 uncultured Gammaproteobacteria bacterium | reverse complement strand
GCCCAGACCCATGCCGTGTGCCTTGGTCGTGAAAAAGGGGGCGAAGAGGCGATCCACGTCGGCCGCATCGATGCCCGGTCCGCGATCCGCCACGCTGAACTCTACGGTCGCGCCCGGTCCGCGCGCCGAGCGGATCTCGATGACGCGCTGCGCCGCCGGCGTCCCGGCCATCGCGTCGATCGCGTTGCGGATGAAATTCAGCGCCACCTGCTGGAGCTGCACGGCATCGGCCTGCACCCGCGGCAGGTCCGGGGAGAGCGCCAGCTCCACGCGTGTGTAGTGGTGCCGAAGATCCACGTCGGCGAACCGGATCACCGCGCGCAGCTGTTCATTGAGATCCACCAGTTCGCTGCGCACCTCCTCGCGGCGCATGAATCCACGCAGGCGCTGGATGATGTCGCCCGCCCTCTCCGCCTGGCGCGCGATCTGCTCGAGAGCCTCTTCGAAATCCTGCGTACCCGTTACGCCGCGGGCGAGCATGCGGCGGGCAGCCTGCGCGTAGGTCGCAATGGCGGTCAGCGGCTGCGTGATCTCGTGCGCGATGCCCGAGGCCATCTCTCCCATCGTGGAGAGCCGGCCGACGTGCGCGAGCCGCTCGCGCTGTTCGCGCACCTGCTGTTCCATCATCAACTCCGAGGTCCGATCCAGCACCTGGGCGACGAACAGGGGCTGCTCGTCCTGTATGGTGAAGCTGCAGTGCAGGCTGCAGGGGGTGATGCCGCCGTCCGGCCTGCGTATGTGGATGTCGCGCGTGTCGGGCTGGCCCGCGCCCTGCGCCGCCCGCCTCATCTCATCGACGATGGCGCGATCCTCCGCCGCCACGATCTCGGCGAAGTTGATGCCGACGAGATCTTCCTGCGCGCGCCCGCAAAGCCGGCAGAACTCGGGATTGACGGTGCGTATGCGGCAGAGCCCGTCAGCCATGAAGATGCCGGCCGGCGCGTTGTCGATGATCAGACGCAACTCGGCCTCGCGGGCGCGGAGAGCGGCCTCCGCGTTCTTGCGCCAGGAGATATCGCGCACGATACCGACGAACTGCCTGCGCTCCCCGCGCGCCTCGCCGACGGCGATGTCCAGCGGGAAGACCGTTCCGTCCTTGCGCAGGCCCTGCACCTCGCGCCCGATGCCGATGATCTTGGGCACGCCGGATCGCAGGTAATTCCGCAGGTACTGGTCGTGCTCGCGCTGCCAGGGATCCGGCATGAGCAACTTGACGTTGCGGCCGATGACCTCCTCGGCGCGGTAGCCGAAGATCCGCTCGGCGGCCGGGTTGAACACCTCGATGTTGCCCCGGTGATCGATGATGATCAGGCCGTCGACCGCCGCGTTGAGCGTCGCCTCGAACCGTGCTCGATAACCGCCGGGATCCTGCTGCGTGGTGCCGGCCGGCGCGCCTTCAGGCGGCGCGCCCGCCATTGGAACGTGGTCCATGGCCGGTATTGTCGTTAATCTGCGCGCCACACTCCACTCTCCGGAGACCGCATATGGGGGTTGCCCTCCTGCTGGGCCTGCTGAGCAGCCTGCATTGCGCGGGCATGTGCGGGAGCCTCATCGCCGCAGCGACCTACGGGGTCGGCCGCGGCCGCGCCCCCCTCGTGGTCCTCGTTAACGTGGCGCGCGTGGCGAGTTACGCCGGCGCCGGCGCGCTCGCCGCCGGTGGCGTCGGCACCCTGGCCGGGACCGTGGGAGCGGGCGGGCACCTGGCCCTGAGCCTGCTCGGAGCGATCGTCATCCTGGCTGCCGGCCTGCAGGTGGGTGGGTGGCTGAACGTCTGGGCCGCTCTGGAACGGCCGGGCGGGCGCCTCTGGCAACGCATCGGCCGCGCCGCGCGCCTGGTGCTGCCGGTCCGCCGCCCCTGGCAGGCCGCGGCGTTCGGATTGCTGTGGGGCTGGATGCCCTGCGGCCTGGTCTACAGCGCCCTGGGATATGCCGGCTCCACCGGCCACTGGCGCGACGGGGCGCTGTACATGCTCGCCTTCGGAGCCGGTACGCTGCCGGCGATGACGGGCCTGGGGTTGTTCAGCTCGCTCGCGGCTCGACTGCAGCGGCGCCAAGGCTGGCGCCGGTTCGCGGGTGCGGCCCTCATCGGCATGGCGGTCGTCACGGTGACGATGCATCTGGCCCCCGGGGCGCACGTCCATGAGACGCGTGCCCCGGGGGCCGCGGTGGAGTCTCCCGCTCCGAGTGCCGGTCACCACTGACCGGCGGCGGGCAGGCCTGCGCCACGGGTGCCAGCGCCGGCATGCCATAGCGCCAGGCAGGAAGCCTCTGCGGCCGGTCAGTCCCCGCGACCGTCCGCCGGCGGGATGTCGTCGTCGTCCATGAGGATCTGATGAGCGGGACCCTCCAGGTCGTCGAACTGGCCCGAGCGGACCGCCCACAGGAAGGCCCAGAGGATCACCCCGACGAACACAAGGGAGATCGGGATCAGCAGATAGATGATCTCCATCCGCCCCGCCTCACCCCGCCTCGGAAACCCGGCGCAGGCGCAGGGCGTTTCCCAGCACGAACAGCGAACTCACCGACATGCCGGCGGCGGCGATGAGCGGGTTGACCAGGCCGAGCACCGCCGCCGGCAGTCCGATGACGTTGTAGAACAGCGCCCACCACAGGTTGCCGCGGATGATGCGCCGGGACTTGCGCGCGTGCTCCACCGCCTCCAGGACGCCGCGCAGGTCGCCCCGCAACAGCACCATGTCGGCGCTGCTGTGCGCCAGGGCGGCGCCGCTGCCCATGGCGATGGAGACCTGGGCGCCAGCCAGGACCGGCGCATCGTTCACCCCGTCCCCGACCATCATCACCACGGCGCCGCCGCCCTGCAATTCACGCACGGCCTGCAGCTTCGCCTGCGGATTCATGCCGGCGCGCCAGTCGCCGATCCCGATGGCCTCGGCGACAGCCGCAGACACCAGCTGCTGATCGCCCGTCAGCAGCGTCACCCGCAGGCCCCTGTCCCGTAGCGCCCGCACGACCGCGGCGGCCTCGGGCCTGACTTCGTCGAGCAGGGTGAAGACCGCGACCGGACCCTCCTCATCGGCGAGCATCACGGTCGTGCCGACCGGCCCCGCCGACCCAGCCGCGGGCGGCTGCTGGCCGGTGTGGGCGGCGATGAACTGCGGCGAGCCGAGGAACCAGCGACGACCGCCGATCTCCCCGTGTATCCCGGCACCGGGTTCGTTGATCACC
>CAZTPK010000346.1:0-3189 GCA_964614765.1 uncultured Gammaproteobacteria bacterium | reverse complement strand
GGTCGCCGTCCTGGTCTGGGTCGTCGTCAACGCCTACATGGTGCATTCCGGCCTGTCGAGGTCGCAGGGTGTTTCGCTGCTACTCGGGCTGGTCGGGACCGCGGCGGTCATCACCGTCGGGACATTGCTTTCGCGTGTCGACTGGATGGATTGGCTGCGGTATCTGGGGCAGCATTCGATCGTCACCTACCTGGGATTTTTCATTCCCATGCAGGCGTTCCTGAAGCTCGCGCAATCGATGCCGGTCATCCCCGACCCGGGCACCACGGCCGCGCTGATCTCGATATGCAGCGTCCTGTGCGCGATGGTGCTGTTCTGGGCGACGCGCAATACTTCGGCAAGCTTCCTCTTCAGGCGCCCGGAATGGGCGCATCTGCCCGGCCTCGCGCCCAAGGCTCGACCCGCGGCCAGCGTGGCCGCCGACTGAGGGCGCCGGCGGCGCGCGGTCAGTAACGCGGCTTGCGCTCCCAGGCCAGCGCCGAGCGCACGATGGCCTGCAGGTCGTCGTACCGCGGTGCCCAGTCGAGCGTCTGCCGTATGCGGTTCGCCACGGCAATGAGGCCGGGCGGGTCGCCCGGCCGGCGGGGTTCCTCCCTGATGTTGAGCTTGACCCCCGACACCGTCTCGACCATCTCCAGCACCTCCCTGACGCTGTAGCCGTGGCCGTAGCCGCAGTTCAGGGTCGCCGAAGAACCGCCGTTCTCGAGGTAAGCGAGCGCGCGGAGGTGGGCGTCGGCCAGATCCTCCACATGGATGTAATCGCGCACACCGGTGCCGTCGGGGGTGGGGTAGTCGGTGCCGAAAATGGCGACGCTCTCGCGTTTGCCCACGGCTGCCTCGCAGGCGACCTTGATGAGCAGCGTCGCCTCGCGCGTCGACTGGCCGATACGGCCGTGCGGGTCGCAGCCGGCGACGTTGAAATAGCGCAGTATCACGTGCCGCATCGGCGTGGCCGCGCAGACGTCGCGTAACATGTGCTCGCTCATGAGCTTCGACATGCCATAGGGATTGATGGGACTCGTGGCCGTGTCTTCGTCGCAGCTGCCGCTCGCTGGAATCCCGTAGACGGCGGCTGTGGAGGAGAAGACGAAATTCCTGACACCCGCGCCGACGCAGCACTCGATCAGGTTGCGCGTGCTGCATGTGTTGTTGGCGTAATACTTCAGCGGATTGGCCACCGATTCCGGCACCACCGTGTGTGCGGCGAAGTGCATGACGGAATCGATATGGCGTCGCCGCAGCAGTTCCGAGACCAACTCCCGGTCGCCGGTGTCTCCCACGACGAGCTCCCCGTACAGCACGGCTTCGCGAAACCCCTTCGAGAGGTTGTCGAGGATCACCAAATCGTGCCCGGCCTCTCCGAGCTGCCGCGCCACGTGGCTGCCTATGTAGCCCGCGCCCCCGGTGATCAGTATCCGATTCATTCGATTCTCTCTTCAGGTCCTTTCCATTGCTCGGAATCCACGCCATGCCATCGCGATCGGGGCGCCGCGCGGTTCGGGCGCAGTCCCTCGGCGGCGGGGGCATGTCGACTCCGGGAAGTATAACGACTGTGCGCGGTCGGGCGCGTCAGCCGAAGGCGGCTTGCTCCCCGGATCGAGCGCTCCCTTGCCCGATGCGGTGAACTAGTCGGCACTGGCGTGTCGAAGGGTTAAGCCGGTGGAGACGCCCTGCCTCCATGGCGAGGCCGGGCTTTCCCGTCGCGGGCGGCACGGCATCACGGTCGGCCGGCATGGTGTAAGATGCGCGGCACTCGAGGGCATGGCATCGATCGACATGAAAATTTCCCGATGAGGAGGAAGCAATGAGATTTGGAACGACAGCGGCATCGATGGCATTGATGCTGGCGGCGGTTCCGGCGCTGGCGAATGCCGAGAACAACAACTACCCGACGCTCGACCGGCTCAACTACGCGTTGGACTGCATGGATCGGCACGGCGGTCCCAAGATCGAGAATCTGACGGGGTGCTCGTGCGAGATCGACGTGGTCGCCGAGCAGATGACCTATGAGCAATTCGTCGATGCCAATGTCTACATGCTCAACAAGGACACTCCGGGCGACAAGGGTGGCGTCTTCCGCGATATGCCAATCGGCAAGGACAACTACGCCGCGCTAATGAAGGCGCGCGAGGACGCTGAAAAGCGGTGCTTTGTCACCGTCCGTGAAGTCAAGCGCAAGGATGAGGCCGAAGCCGGCGTTGAGGAGACTTCGGCGGCCGCGGCCGAGGCGGCGAAGTCGGGCGCGGAGGAAGCCGCGCAGTAAATTCGAGCAAGGCGCCGCAGTCCGGTCGCAGGGAGATGGGCGCACACCGGCGCCCTTTCTCTTTTTCGGCTCCGTGCGCCGTCCCGTTCGGCGCTCCGGCCCGCAACCCGTTTCCCCCTGACGAGGCCGGAATTCAGGCCCCCTGCGGCCGTAATTCGGCCGTTAAAACTGATGCTGGGAAGGCTCGGGCACCGACAAGCTATGTTCAGTATTGCTGTGCCCCGGAGGGTGTGCGTATAATCCGCCCACTCTAGGGAAATCCCCCTCCCGCGACGAGAAAAGTTCCCTTCCAAGCAGGGGTTATTTTCTGGACAAACGGCAGGGGGGTGGCTATAAAGGAAGGGTGGTTGGCAGGCACCGGGCCAACCCGTAAGACGTTGCAGGTCACAACGTTCGGCTACTGATGATAATTAAAACGAATCGTCCTGCTGTAACGACCACTGTTTCCCGTTCACGTCCGCACTCAGCGGTGCTTTTCTGCGGCGCATCAATTTCCATAAGGCTGTTCGAACCGTCCGAGTGCGTCGCTTACGGCGGTGAGGTTAGCCGTCGCACACGACAGGATTCCAATTTCCGCTAGCTCTCTTCTTGGTCTCGGGGAGCTGGGGGTCGGTAGGGAGTTAATGAGATCAAGCCTGGAAACTTGTTAACAGTTAACTAGTGAGTAAGGAGGAGGTCATGCGAAAATTAAATAAGAAGTGGGTGTTCGCGGCCCTCTCGTTGGCGGTACCCAGCGTGGTATTCGCAAACGACAGCGTCGAGAAGCTCACGAAGGACCCGAACTACTGGGCCTATCCCGGTGGTAACTACTGGAACTGGCGTTACTCCGCCCTGGACCAGATCAATACCTCCAACGTGAACAAGCTGACGATGGCGTGGACGTTCTCCACCGGCCGTCTGCAGGGTCACGAGGGTGGCCCGCTGGT
>CAZTPK010000345.1:0-3190 GCA_964614765.1 uncultured Gammaproteobacteria bacterium | reverse complement strand
GGTTTCGAGGAGTTCAGCGTCCCGGACGCGCCCGCGGCCACCAAGTTCGATCAGTTCCCCGGTGCTGCCTCGGCCAGCGACGGCAAGTACATCGCGTTCAAGGGCAACTACCAGGATGGGGTCGGGAAGACCGGCGTCTATTTCCGCGACGTCACTCTGGCGGATTCCCCGGTGATCGCCATTGCCGACACGAACACCGATATTCCCGGTGGCGGAGGCGCCAAGTTCGGATCCACCGCGCCGCCCAGCGCCGCCAACGGGAAGATGGTCTTCACCGGGCTGGACAGCGAGGAGGCGCCGACCAAGGGCGGCATCTACCTGGCGCCGCTGCAGCCGAACGCCCCGCTCACGACGCTGGTCTCCATCGGCGCAACGGAAGTGCCGGGGCAACCCGGGCAGACGCTGAACCGGGTCGGCGAGGGATTGTCCTTCGACGGCCGATACGTGGCCTTCTGGGGCGCCTGGGGCACGGAGACGCGCAGCATCACCCTGGCCTGCCCGACCGACGGTAACGCGGCGGCGGCGTGCGCCTTACAGTATCCAACCGGGTTCCAGACCTCGGTTCCCGTCAATCAGGGCATCTTCCGCATCGATACGCAGACGGGACAACTCACGTTGGTCGCCAAGACCGATCCGGCCGACCCGGACGGGTTCGATGACTTCCTGTACTGGACGTTCTCCGGGGCGGTCGAGGGCGGAGGCGGAGAGGGCGATGCCGAGCCGCCGCGCTGGCGATCCTCGGCCTTTGCGGCGCTCGATGGCGAGCGTGTGGCCTTCAAGGGCACCAAGATTGATGAGTCCGAGGTCGTCGGCATCTACGGGCTGTTCGGTGATGCCAATCCGCTGTTCACCCTGCTCGACACGACGATGTTGGGTACGGTACTCGATGACGACGCCCCCGTTGCGTCCTACATCCTCACCATGGGTATCGAGCGCGACGGCTTCCGCAATGGCTGGCTCACGATCAACGCCAGCATGCTATACGTTGACCCGGACGAGCCGGAGAATTCGGTAGGCTGGGCAGGGATCTACATCACCCAGGTGCCCGTGCCGGTTCCGGCGGCGCTGTGGCTGCTGGGCGGCAGTCTGCTTGGCCTCGTTGGAATGGCGCGCCGCAAGTCATCGTAGACACATCTCCGATAAGCGTGGCCGATGTCGCTCGCCGTGTGCAGGCGCGCATCGATGGTGCACGGCGTGGCGGCTCGGTAACCGGGCAGGCTCTGTCGACCCGATTGCCCTCCTGATTTTTGCCGACACAAACGCTCTCTAGGGACGCTTTGCGAAAGGCAGAGCTAACTGCGGTGCACGGATGCACCGCCATGATCGATGGCCGCGGGCAATTGAGAATGAAGGTCGGCACGAATCACACTTCCTTCTTGCCGACCGTACTCTGAGAACTCCAGGATGGACTTTTTCGGAGCTTCCCCAGGCATGCATCGCCGTTGGGCTCGCGAGCCACTTGCGCCCGAATGCGTGACGTTTCGCCAATTCGAAGAGTTACATGTATGCTATTGAAAGGCTGATGAGATTCTATTGGACGGAAATCCGGGCCGTACTGGTGCTGCTGACAGCGGCGCCGGGCGTCGCTTTCGCTGAGCCGGACTTCAGGCCTTATCTGCATTTCCACTACGGCAAGGCCCTCTACACGCAGCCCGATGACACTCCCGGGCTCGAACTCGAGACTCCCTCCGAAGAGCCGGCGCTGGGCACGGGTTTCGGCGTCGAGTTCGGACGCCACTGGGCCTTCGAGTATTCGCTGGACTACGTCAAGACCAATCTGCGCGAGGCCGATGGATCCAAGGCGGGCGATTACTCCACCGCGGTCATGCTCGGCCAGATCATGTACCGCCATCCGCTGTGGAACGATCGGCTGGTCCCATTCGCGATGGCGGGCGGCGGCGTGGGGCTGGGTGAGTTCAGCGGCCGCGAGGACTTCACGTTCGACGGCGGCGGCAGCGATTACGACGCGTTGGGTGTGTTCGGCGGCGGTTTCGACTACTTCCTCGTTGACAACATCGCGCTGACGGCGCAGGCGAAGTACTACTTCGGGCTCGATCCGAGCGTGCGCCTCGGGGCGCACCGGCCGGAGCTGTCGAACGACCAGGTCGTGCTGAGCGGCGGCCTGCGCGTCTACCTCGACAGCCTCGGCGCGGGGGAGCGCGCGCGGGCCTCGCGTTCCGACCCCGGCCGCGACAGCGACGAGATGCGCGCTTACCTCGCGCTGCGCGCCGGCAAGGGCTATTTCACCGATCGGCACACGATCCCGGGGATCGCGATCGAACGCACTTCGGGGCCGCTCGGCAACGGCGCGCTCGGCGTGAACTTCAACCGCTATCTCGGCGCGGAGCTCGCCATCGAGCTCTCGCGCGCGCAGATCACCTCCAGCACGCTTGGCAGCGTCACCGGCTACCCGGTCTACACGGGCGCGATCCTGGGCCGGGCGCGCTACCCGATGTTCGACGATCGCTTCAGCCCCTACGTGCTCGCCGGCGGCGGCGTCGGCTTCGGCGAGACCGGCGACCGCGATCAGCCGTTCTCGGTGACCGGATTCGGCGGCGACAACGACATGTCCGGAGTGTTCGTGCTGGGCGGCGGCGCGGAGTACTTCATCCAGAAGAACGTGGCCGTGGGCCTCGAGGTGAAATACACCACGCTGTTCGAAACCGAGGTCACGATCAACGGGCAACCGGGTGAGCTCTCCCCCGACTACGTGTCGATCTCCGCGGGCCTGCGCATCTTCTACCCGTAGCCCGTCTCACCAAAAAGGTGTCCGACACCCTCTTCAGTAACGGGGTCAGGCGCCCGCCGTCGTTCTAACGACGCCTAAACGGCTGCCGGGCAGGCGGGCGCGCCAGCGGATTCTCGTCCTTGTGCCGGAAATTGATGCGAGCCTTGCTGAGATCGTAGGGCGACATCTCGAGGCTCACCTTGTCGCCGGTGAGGATGCGGATCCTGTGCTTCTTCATCTTGCCGGCGACGTACGCCATCACGACGTGGCCGTTGTCCAGCTTCACGCGGAAGCGCGTGTCGGGAATCACCTCGCTGACGGTGCCGTCCATCTCTATCATCGCTTCTTTCGCCATAAAAAGTGTCTCCGGCGCCGGACCGCATTGCGATCGGCGCTCTCAACGGTGCAAATGCCTGGGTGGGCGCGGGGCAGCCGATGCCGCCCCCGCGCGAGGAACTGCAG
>CAZTPK010000344.1:0-3192 GCA_964614765.1 uncultured Gammaproteobacteria bacterium | reverse complement strand
GAGGTCATCCGCGGCATCGCGCCGGTGAGCTCCGGCATCGAGACCATCGGCGGCACTGTCGTGGCGGATTCGATCACGCCGGCGTTCGGCCGGTCGGACGTGGCGGAGCTGCACGGCAGCGTCAGCCTTGGCGGGCAGTCGGTGGACGAGGGTTATGCGGCGGGCGGCCTGTTCTCGGCGGCCAACCAGCGCCATCGACTGTATGCGGGCGCCAGCCGCGAGCGCGGCGACGACCGCAGCTTCGGCGACGGCACCATCCACCCGAGCGAGTACAACCGCACGGCGGCGGAGGTCGGCTATGGACTCAAGCTCGGCGCGCACGAGCTGAGCGCCGACTACCGCCGCAACGATACCGGCAAGACGGGCACGCCGGCCCTGCCGATGGACGACATTTACTCCGACGCCAACATCGGCCGCCTGGGCTATGTCGGCCGTGTTGGCGGCATCGACTGGACGGCGAAGTTCTACGGCACCGGCATAGACCACCGCATGAGCAACTACGAGATGCGGCAGGTGTTGCCGGGCCGTTCGCGCTTCACCGATGCCGAGGCCGAGAGTTACGGCTACGCGATTTCCGGCTCCTCGGCGCTGTTCGGCGGGACGATGACGGCCGGTGTCGACGGTCACCTGGCGGAGAACACCTCGACCGTCTACAACCCCCTCGCGCCGATGTTCTACATGGACGGCTTCAACGACGCCGAGCGCGACCGCTACGGATTCTTCGCGGAGTGGGACCTCTTGTTCGCGCAGCGCTGGTCGGCGCAGATCGGGGCGCGCTACAACCGCGTGGCGATGGACAGCGGCGCGGTGGACTCCTCCATGGCTGCCGCCCCGGGTGGGCTGCAGATCCTGCGCGATCGCTTCAACGCGGCCGATCGGGAACAGGCCGACGACAACGTCGACCTCGTCGCCAAGCTGGGCTACGACGTGACCGAGGAGCTGGGAGTGGAGGTCGGCTTTGGGCGAAAGACGCGCTCGCCGAGCTATCAGGAGCGTTACCTCTGGTCGCCGATGGAGGCGACCGCGGGCCTCGCCGACGGCAACCTTTACGTCGGCGACGTGGATCTGGACCCCGAGATCGCCTACCAGCTCGAGCTCGGCGTGGAGTGGACGGCAGCGCGCTACTACTTCTCCCCGCGCGCCTTCTATCACTACGTGACCGACTACATCCAGGGCACGCCCACCACCGATCCGGTGGTGATCGGCGTGGCCACCGCCAACGGTGACCCGACGCCGCTCAAGTTCAGCAATGTCGATGCGCGGCTGTACGGCGTGGACGCGGCCTTCGGCGTGGACCTTACCGAGCGCTGGGCCGTGGACGGCATCGTCAGCTACGTGCGCGGCGAGCGCGCGGACATCGACGACGATCTCTTCCGCATCGCGCCGCTGAACGCCGTGCTGGACCTGAGCTACCGTCGCGAGCGCTGGTCGGCGGCGGTGGAGGGCGTGTTCTACGCCGCGCAGGAGGAGGTCTCGAGCACCAACGGCGAGGAGGAGAGCCCCGGCTATGCGCTGCTCAATATCTACGGACAGTACACCTTCCCGAAGCAGGGGTTGACGCTCAGCGCCGGCGTGGAGAACGTGTTCGACAAGACCTACCGCCCGCACCTGAACGGCATAAACCGCGTGCTGAACAGCGACGTCGCGGTCGGCGAGCGCATCCCCGGCGACGGCATCAACGGCTTCGTGCAGGCGCGATTCAGCTGGTGATCCCGCCCCGGTGGTGGCGCGAGGCCAGGAGCATCAGGTCTCGCGCGCTCCTGCCCTGCGACAATCTGACGCATCCTCTGCCTGGCGTCGAGTCCCTATATTTCACCTCCGCGTCGCGCCGCGTGTGGTGCAGACACGCGCGCCACTCGGCGCCGTCTGGCGAGGCGCGCATGCCGGCACCGATGCCGGGCACACGGATCGAAGAGAAGAATCAATCAGAAGCTCGACGTGCGAAGGAGAGGGACATGAAGCGGAGTTGCGAAGGTGCGCGGGGATTCTGGCTACTGGCCGCGTGCGTGACCGCTCTCGCGCCGGGACAGCGGGCGGGAGCGGACTCGACGTCTGAGAGGCTTCCCGCCGTCACCGTGACCGAGACAGCGTCGGATTACCACGAGCCGGTCACGACGCTGGGAGCCAAATTCGAGGCCGAGATCATGCGGATCCCGCAGGGCGTGCAGGTCGTGAACGGGAGGCTCATCCGCGACCAGGGCGCGGTGGACGTCGGCGACGTGCTCAAGAACGTGCCTTCCGCCAACGTCGGTAACACCCGCTTGGCGCCGTTTTCCAGCTTCAGCTGGACGATCCGCGGCTTCGACGCCGGTGTCAATCGCAACGGCTTCCGCCAACTCTATTTCGAGGACGTCGATCAGTCCGCCCTGTGGAATGTCGAGCGCGTCGAGGTGATCAAGGGGCCCTCCAGCTCGCTGTTCGGGCAGGAGGGCCTGGGCGGCACGATCAACCTCCTAACCAGGATGCCGCGCAAGACCTTCGCCGCCGAGGGTCGCGGCGCCTATGGCGAGGACGATTACGCCGTCGGCCAGGTCGACGTCACCGGGCCGTTGGC
Source organism: uncultured Gammaproteobacteria bacterium (assembly GCA_964614765.1). Taxonomy (GTDB): domain Bacteria; phylum Pseudomonadota; class Gammaproteobacteria; order JAJPIJ01; family JAJPIJ01; genus JAJVHZ01. Next base: position 638 of record CAZTPK010000344.1, on the reverse strand, counting down.
GGCGGGCGGCGCACTCAGTGGCCGGTTCACCGGCGAAATCGAGCGCTCCGGCACGTTCGTCGACTTCCAGGATATCGATCGCTCCAATTTTTCCATGGCCGGACTCTGGGATGCGGGCGGCGGGATGCGCCACTTCGTCAACCTCGAGTACATGGAGCGGCGGTCCCTGCCGCACCCCGGCCTGCCGGTGGTGGGGACCGTCGTCAGCAACGGCACTGCGGACGTGTCTCGCGAGACCTATCTCGGGGAGCCGGGGTCTGATTTCCTGGATACCTCGGCACCCCTGCTGCAGGCATGGACGGAGATCGATCTGACGCCGAACTGGACATTGTCGCCTCGCTTCCAGTACTACCACTTCAACGTGCACCAGCAGCAGATGCGATTGCGCGGCCCCGATCCGCTGGATCCCACGGTCATTACGCGCCGGGGCCGCTACGACTTTCACGAGAACGACCACGAGCACACGCTACAGTTGGAACTGAGAGGCAGGTTCGCAACCGGGTCGCTGCGGCACCAGGTGCTGCTCGGTGGCCAGTTCGCCAAATTCGACGACGAGGGCGACTGGTTCGACTTCGACTCCCCGCCCGCGATCGACGCGCTGAACCCCACGTACCAGGCCGGACCCCTTGCCGTGGATC
>CAZTPK010000343.1:0-3197 GCA_964614765.1 uncultured Gammaproteobacteria bacterium | reverse complement strand
CCACCGCCTCGCGGTTGTCGGCGCGACGGAGGCGGCCGCGCTCCACCGTGCGCCGCAACTGCTCGGCGAGGGCGCAGGCGCCCGCCAGCGGTGTGGCGGGCAGCAGCACCGAGAATTCCTCGCCGCCGTAGCGCGCGACGGTGTCCCTGCCCTTCACGCCGTTCTTCAATACCTGCGCCACCGCGCGGATGACCTTGTCGCCGACCAGGTGGCCATGTGCGTCGTTGATGCGCTTGAAGTGATCGATGTCCACCATGAGAAGGCACGCGCCCGACGCCGTCGCCTCCTCGCCGCCGATGAGCTCCTGCAGGGCGGTGTCGAAACCGCGCCGATTCATCAGCCCGGTGAGCGGATCGATCAGCGCCTCGTTCCGCGCCTGGACCAGGGCCTCGCGCAGTTCGTTGATCTGCCTGCTGTTTGCCTCCAGCCGTTCCTCCAGCGCGCCGACGGAGCGGCGCATGCGCGCGGCCCCCTCCACCAGCTCGCGGACGAACGACTGCAGCACCGGATGATCGCTGAGCGACTCCAGCCGCCGCCCCGCGGCGGTCAGCGACTGGGCGTACTCGCCGGCGTCGGCACCGGCCTGGCGGGCCGACGCCGAGATCTCGCCCGCGACCTGGCGCAGCTCCTCGCACAGGCGCCGCACCGTGGTCTCGTGCGGACCGGAGACGTGCCGCTCGAACAGCTGCGTGACATCCCCCTCCTCCAGGATCTCCCCGCGCTGCAGCCGTGGGTCCAGTTCCGCGCGCAGGCTGGAATTGCAGCCGGAGAAATACTCGTACCACACCGCATAGCTCACCGGATGGCAGGCCGCGTTGTGCGCGGCCATGGCCGGCACCACCATCCGCAGGATCTCGCCGCTGACGGCCTTGCTCTCCTCGTATTTCCTGCTCATGTCAAATGCCCCCTGACGACACTCCCTACATCGGCCCGGCGTCGTGCCGGATCGCCCCGTCGCCCTGGCCGTGCAGCGCGCACGGCATGGCCTCGGTGTGAACGGTATCGGCCGTGCGGCGCACCGGCACATCGGCCGCATGCGGAACCTGCGGTAGGACGAACTCGGATATGCCGCGCTCAAGATCTTCCGATGCCGGCCGTTAGTTCAAGCAGCGGCGCGCGCGGCCTGGAGGCCACGGCCGCTTCGGCAAGTCACGGCACGCGGGTGTAGTTCAATGGTAGAACGCCAGGTTTCCAACCAGGCGACGTAGGTTCGATTCCTGCCGCCCGCTCCATCCCTCCTGCCTTGCCCCGACACCCCGCGCCCGGCCGCGCGCGGCGGTTGCGATATCATGGCCTGCCATCGCCCCACCAGGGGGACACCGTGAGAAACATTCTGCTTGCCGTGGACGGTTCGGACTGTGCGCTGCGCGCCGTGCAGGGCGCGATGCGGCTCGGCACCGAGCTGAAGCATCCCGTCCGCTTTCACGTCGTGTGCGCCCTGCCCGCGCCGGGCACCTGGGACCTGCTGCCCAACGGCAGCGAGGAGGATCTCGAGGCGCAGTTCCGTCTCCAGGGCGAGCATGCCATCGCGCCGGCGACCGACCTGCTCAAACAGGCGCTGGCTGCCTACGACGTGCACCTGGTGAAGGGGGATCCCGCGCAGGAGATCGCACGCCTCGGCGCGGAGCTGGACTGCGACGCGATCGTGATGGGAACCCACGGCCGCGGCCGCATCGCCGGCCTGGTCATGGGCTCGGTCGCAACGAAGGTGGTCCACCTCTCCACGCTGCCCGTGGTGCTCGTAAAATAGGCGGGGCGCGCGGTGCGCCTCAGGCGGGGAGCGATCGCCGCCGCCAGAGCAGGTAGACCGCAGGGATGATGAGCAGGGTCAGGATCGCCGCCGTGATCATGCCGCCGACCATCGGCGCGGCAATGCGCCGCATCACCTCGCTGCCGGTACCGGTGGCATACATGATCGGCAGCAGGCCGCCGATGATGGCGCAGACGGTCATCACCTTGGGCCGCAGCCTGAGCAGCGCGCCTTCGACGACCGCATCCTTCAACTCCGCCCGCGTCAGGCTACGCCCCTGCGCGGCGGCCATCTGCGCGTAGCGCCCGTAGGCCTCGTCCAGGAACACGAGCATTACCACGCCGGTCTCGGCGGCCACACCGGCCAGCGCGATGAAACCGATCACCACCGCGACCGAGAGGTGATAGCCCAGCAGGTAGACCAGCCAGAGGCTGCCGATCATGGCGAAGGGCAGGCTCGCCATGATGATCAGCGCCTCGGTGAAGTTGCCGAAGTTCAGGTACAGCAACAGCAGGATGAGGATGAGCGTTGCGGGAACGACGTAACTCAACCGCTCCGTGGCGCGCAGGATGGACTCGTACTGCCCCGACCACTTGATGGAATAGCCCGCGGGCAGTGCCACGCGCTCCTCCACGAGCGCGCGCGCCTTCTCGACGTAGCCCTTGTAGTCGCTCGACACGGTGTCGATGTAAACCCAGCCGTTGGGCCGCCCGTTCTCGCTGCGGATCATGTCCGGCCCGCTTTCGACCCGGATGGTGGCGACCTCGCCCAGCGGGATGCGAGACTCCGAGCCGCCGATCGGCAGGTTCCGCAGCCGCTCCACCGAGTCGCGGGTCTCGCGCGTGTAGCGCAGGCTGATCGGATAGCGCTCGAGGCCCTCCACCGATTCGCCGACCGGCATTCCGCCCACCGCGGTGGCGATCGTGTCCTGGATGTCGGCGATGTTGAGCGCGTGCCTGGCGGCGCGCCGCCGATCGATGTCGATGGTGACGTAACGGCCGCCCGTCACCCGATCGGAGTACACCGAGGCGGTCTCGGGCATCTCCCGGAGCAGGCCTTCGATCTCGCGGCCGAGCCCTTCGATGACCTTCAGGTCCGGCCCGGCGATCTTGATGCCCACCGGCGTCTTGAACCCCGTGGCGACCATGTCGATGCGCGCCTTGATCGGCATCACCCAGGTGTTGGTCACGCCGGGCAGACGGAGGACTTCGTTCAACTCCTGCTTCAGACTCTCCGGCGTCACGCCCGGGCGCCACTGATCGCGGGGCTTCAGCCGCACCAGCGTCTCGATCATGTTGATCGGCGCCGGGTCCGTGGCCGTGTCGGCGCGCCCGATCTTGCCGTACACGGTCTGCACCTCCGGGACGGTGCGTATCAGCCTGTCGGTCTGCTGCAGCAACTGCGCCGCCTTGCCGATCGAGATCGAGGGCAGCGTGGTCGGCATGTA
>CAZTPK010000342.1:0-3197 GCA_964614765.1 uncultured Gammaproteobacteria bacterium | reverse complement strand
CCCCACAAATACAGTCCGCGCGGCGCCCGTACGGCTCCGGCGGGCTCGGCTCGGCGCAGGAAGCGCGCGAGCCGCCCCGCGCGCGGCGCGGCGCCGCCACTCGTCGAACCCTGCAGCAGCTGCTGATAGAGGTGCTCGGTGAGCTTGACCGCGCGCTTCTGCGCGCGGTCGGCGATGAAGCCTTCGCGTTGCAGATCCTGGCGGTATTTTTCCAGCGGGCTCATGGGCGGCCGGTTCGACTGGTGGTTGTCATCGCGCGGACATCCGGGCCACACCCGACCGGAGCATGGCGGGCGCCGCCGGACCTGCGTCTTTCAGGCGCGCCTTGCGGGCAATGGCCAGGACCGCTATTGCGCCTGAGTCTTGATGTAATCCTTGCGCAGTATCCTCGCCACTTCCTCGGCCTGCTCAATCTGCTCCTTCTTCATCGACGGTACGAGATTCGCGCGGACCTCCCTGGCATCCTTGGACTTGTTGGCGGCGGCAACCTCGCACCAGGCGTATGCCTTGACCACGTCCACCTTCACGCCGCGACCCAGCGCATACGCCGTGCACATCATCTCCTGGGCCTCGACCACGTCCTTGCGGGCCGCGCGCGCAAACCAGAACACGGCCTGTTCATGATTCTGCTCCACGCCGCGTCCGAGCCCGTACATGGTGCCGAGGTAGAACTCGGCGCGAGCGTGTCCCTGCTCGGCGGCCTGGCGCAGCCAGCGCACGGCCTCGCCGTCGTTCACGTCGATGCCGGCACCGTCCCGGTACATGCGCCCCAGCGCGTACTGCGCGTCGATGACGCCGGCGTCCGCAGCCTGCTGGTAGTAGCTCTGCGCAATCTCGGCATCCGCCTCCACCCCCTGGCCGCTGGCATACATGGACCCGAGGTTGTAGGCAGCCCGCGTCTCGCCCTGCTCGGCCGCCTTGCGATACCAGCCCACCGCCGCCGCGGCGTCGCTCTCCACGCCCTTTCCCGTCGCGTACATGTAGCCGAGGTTGAGCTGGGCAGGCGCGTATCCCGCCTCCGCGGCCTGCCGGTACCAGCGCACCGCCTCGGCGTCGTCCGCCGGCGCGCCGCGTCCGGCGCGGAACATGTTGCCGAGGTTGAACTGCGCGGCCCGGTGACCCTGCTCCGCGGCCTTCAGGTACCAGTACATCGCCTGCGCATAATCGGGTTCGACACCCTTGCCCTGCTCCAGCAACACCGCGAGCGCATACTGGGCGCGCGCGTCACCGCCCTCCGCGAGCGGCTTCCAGGCGTTGTAGGCCGCCACGTAGTCGCCGCCGTCGGCGGCGCGCTTGCCCGCGTCGAAGTTCGCGAACGCGGTGTCGGCTAGTACCGTACCCAGCAGTAACGTCGCGACGACGGCCATGAGCGATGCGGTACGGGTCATCATCCGGCTATTATAGGGAACATCGCATCCAAAGCGATCCCAGCGAGACCGTGATCGCGCTGGCCATGCCTGCATTGCGGCCGCTGCGGAGTCCCCGACTCCTGAATCGCGACGATCAACCTGCGTGTGGAGAGCGGTACTATGAGCGCTGCAAAATATTCGCGAGACCATCAGTGGATACGCCTGGACGACGACGGGATCGCCACGGTCGGCATCACCGACTATGCACAGCGGCAACTCGGCCAAATCGTCTACGTCGATCTGCCGCTGATAGGCGCGGTGTTCGAGCAGCACGCCGACGCGGCGATGGTTGAATCGGTGAAATCGGCCGGAGAGGTGAAGGCCCCGGCAAGCGGCGAGGTCGTCGATGTCAACGCCGCGCTGCTCGAGGAGCCGCAGAAGGTGAATACCGATCCGACCGGTGAAGGCTGGTTCTTCAAACTGCGGCTTTCCAACGCCGAGGAGCTCGCGAGCCTGCTCGATGAATCCGCCTACAACGAGTTCGTGCAGGCGCTCACCTGAAACCGCCGGCCCGCCCCGGGGCACGGTCTCCGCCGTGCCTCAGGCGTGCCCTTGCTCCGCCAGCGTTCCCTTCAGATCGTGATCGCTGCTGCCCGTCACGCGCACCGTCGCGAACTGGCCGGCGCGCAGCGCCGCGTGCGGCTCGATGATCACCACGCCGTCGATATCCGGCGCGTCGGCGCTGCTGCGGGCGATACCCGCGCCGTCGGGTCTCACCTCGTCGACCAGCACCTGCAACCTGCGCCCGACCTTCTCCGCCAGTCGCGCGCGGCTGATGGCGGCTTGGGCCTCCATGAACCTGCCGCGGCGCTCCTCCTTCACTTCCTCCGGTACCGCGCCCACGAGGTCGTTGGCGGCCGCGCCTTCCACCGGCGAGTAGGTGAAGCAGCCGACCCGATCCAGTCGCGCCGCCGCGATGAAGTCGAGGAGTTCTTCGAACTCCCGATCGGTCTCGCCGGGGAACCCCACGATGAAGGTGCTGCGGATGGTGAGGTCGGGACAGATCCGGCGCCAGCCTTCGATGCGCGCCAGCGTGCCCTCGGCCGCCGCGGGGCGCTTCATGCGCCTGAGCACCGAAGGGCTGCCGTGCTGCAGTGGTATGTCGAGATAGGACAGGATCTTTCCCTCGGCCATCAGCGGGATGATCTCCTCGACGTGTGGGTATGGATACACGTAGTGCAGGCGCACCCATACGCCCAGCTCGCCGAGCGCACTGCACAATCCGGTCAGTGAAGTGGTGTACGGCCGATTGCGCCACGACCGCTCAGCATAGCGCAGGTCCACGCCGTAGGCGCTGGTGTCCTGCGAGATGACCAGAAGTTCCTTCACGCCCGCGGCCACCAGCCGCTCGGCCTCTCGCAGGACCTCGTCCACGGGCCGGCTCACGAGATCGCCGCGCATCGACGGGATGATGCAGAAGGTGCAGCGATGATTGCACCCCTCGGAGATCTTCAGGTAGGCATAGTGCCGCGGCGTGAGCTTCACGCCCTGCGGCGGCACCAGATCGAGATAGGGATCGTGCTGCGGCGGCAGGTGACGATGCACCGCGCCGACCACCTCCTCGTATCTCTGCGGTCCGGTCACCGCCAGGACGTGCGGGTGCCTCTCGCGGATGAGCCGCTCGCGCGCGCCCAGGCAGCCGGTCACGATCACCTTGCCGTTCTCCGCCATCGCCTCGCCGATCGCCTCCAGCGATTCCTCCACCGCGGATTCGATGAAGCCGCAGGTGTTGACCACCACGACGTCGGCGTCGTCGTACGTCGGGACGATATCGTAGCCGTCGACCTT
>CAZTPK010000341.1:0-3199 GCA_964614765.1 uncultured Gammaproteobacteria bacterium | reverse complement strand
TGCGTGGACCGTCCGCGCTTGGCCGCACGCGGCCGCGGCCGCGCCCGGGAGCAGGTCGCACGCCGCGCTCGCGAGCATGAAGAGGGTCACCGGCCGCTCCAGCCGCGGCTGCACGCGCGCCTCAAGGTAGCCGCCGCGGAGACAGTGGTAGCCGACCACGGCGGGCGAGATCGCGCGACCGCCCATCAACAGCATCAGCAGCGACTGCAGGTCCGCCGCGAGCGGCAGCGCCAGGTTCTGTGCGCCGGACCGCCGGCTGGCAATGCCGGCACGGCAGAGAAACGGACAGGCGCAGATCGCGATCAACAGCGGACCGATGACGCGGTTCTGCGCCCTCTTGGCTGCGCGCATGAACATCGGCGCGACGCTGTACGCCGCCAGTGCGGCGAACAGCAGTTTCGGTACGCCCGCGATGGCGCTCGAGTCGTCGACAAAGAACGGCACGCCGCGAACCGCGCGACCGAGGTCTTCGCGAACAGGAAGCCGGCGACCACGGCCAACGCGGACCCGAACAGCATCTCGTGCGCGTGCACGAGTGCCGTCGCCATCCCAACCGGCACCGGCCGCGCAACGGCCAATTCGCTGCGAGCTGCCATCCTCGCAGTCCGCGGCCCGACTCCCTTGAAACGGGCTACTGGTTCTGTATCAGCACCGACTGGTTGCCCGCGATCGCGGCGCCGGCGGCCGTGTGGCAATCCAGGACGATGCTGTAACGCGCTGCAATGAGCGTCGCGTCCTTGTGCACGGTGACCAGATATCTGCCCGCTGCGCCGGTTCTGACCGCCGTTGGCGGAGCCACTCCCTCCAGCGAGATCGCACTTCGCACGAGCCCGGTGGGGGCGACGACTTCGACGGTGATCTCATCGACCGGACTTCCATCCGGATTCGTGACCCTGGCTCGCGCCGAGGCGGTTCCGCCGGGGCAGGTGAGACGGTAGACATCCGTCGGAGCGAAGGCGGCAGTGCCCGCCCCCAACGTACCGGCGAAGGGACCATCGGCGAGACCTGCGGGTGCAATGACCGAGACAGCGATGGCAAGGGCCACCGCATTGACGCTCTTTCGCGAAGTTGCTTTCATCTCTTGCTTCCTAATCAGACCTGATATGGCGGATATTTTTCCGATTGACCAACGCCGCTGCTAGCGAACGCGACAGGCGACCGTCACGGGGCCCGCGGCAAGGCGTCCACTCACGTTGTAGACCCAGGCGGTCACGCTCCCCCGGATGAAGGTTGGCCGGATTGCAGTCGCGCCCGCACGCACGTCCGCGGCGTTGCTGTCGAAGTCGAATTCCACCTCGCCCGCGACCGCACGCAGGTTGTTCTTGGAGCGCACCAGCACGCCGCCCGAGGAGATGCGGGCGAAATAGGTGCCCGTGGCCGGGGCCAGCGCCCGCCCGTCCACGGAAACCTTGGAACGGCTGGTACCGCGTTTTTCGCACGTCAGGCGTACCGACGCCGCGCTGGCGTCGGCGGCCGCGAGTAACATACTGGTCGCACAGAGTGCGATCACGGCTGCGTAGCGAATTTTCTTCATGAAGTGTTCCTCTCGGTTTTCTCTGGGAAGAGCCTCAGCCGTGCGACTCCCCTTGGGCTGATCGCTGCGGACGGACTTGCAGGCTCGCGACGCGTGTATCCCCCGGAACGCCGGAAAGGTTCATGGTCCGGTTCGGTGTCGCGGCGGCAGCCGTACAGCCACCGGCCGGGCGAGTGCCACGGCCGGGAGGTCATGAACCCAAGGAACAGTCCGAGGACCGTTGGCCGTTGCCGGCGCACGTCAGAGCGGCTAGAACGAGGGCGACCTGCTGACCAGCGTATCGCGCAACGGCGCGCATTCGCCCCCTCCGCGCAGGCGCGCCACCGCCTGACAGGCGTTCACCGTGACGGCGGTGCCACGCGGCGATGACCCGCGCAACATCTCCGCGATGCGCGTCGCCGGCAGGTCCGGTGCCAGCGCACGCATCAACGCGACGACTCCTGACACGTGCGCCGCTGCGAACGAACTGCCGGAAATGAAGTCGTAGCGGGCCCCGGGGAAGGTCGTCAGCACGTCGGCGCCCGGCGCCCTCACCGCGTAATCGTTCCGGACCTGCCCTTCCTCTCCGGTGGCTACCACGCGGAAGACCTGCGCCATGTCCGCCGCGAGCGCCTCCTCGCCGTCGGTGGCCGGCTGGGCGAGAACGACGATGATGTTGCGTTCGACGGCCTTCCGCAGCAGTGCCTCCAGCAATGCGTCCGACGGACCGCTCAGACTCAGGTTGAGGACGTCCACCCGTTCACGGACGGCGGTCTCCAGCGCCTGCGCCAGCGTGAAGGTATTGCACACGGCCTCGGCGGCCCCGGCCTGCACCGCCCAGCAGGCCTTCATCGGCAGCACCTTCGCCGCCGGGGCGACCCCTATGATGCCCAGTTCGTTGTGACCGCCCGCGACGATCACGCCGGCGACGGCGGTGCCATGCACGTCCATGTCGAACTCCGCCGCCGGTGAATCGGTGAAATCGAAATCCTGCGCCAGTTGCCCCATCAGATCGGGGTGATGACGGTCCACTCCGCTGTCGATGACCGCGATGGTCGTGCCCTTGCCCATCGACCACCGGTGCGCGGCTTCGACGTCCAGCAGTGTCAGGGACTTCTGCAACGGCCGGTACGGGTCCGCGTGCATGACGCGGAAGTGATTCATCCGTTGCACCGAGTCGATCCGGCGGTCTTTCCTCAACAACTCCAGAACGTCGTCGAGGCGGGCAGCGTCGGGAACCTCGTAGACGACGCAATGGACCCCGAGGACGAGCATCGGCCATTCCTTCACGAGCGACAGCCCGTGATCCGCGGCGATGCGCGCGGACAGGCGCCGCGCCCACGTCGAGGACCGGTAGTCGCGCGCCCCGCCGTAGTAGCGCCCCGGCGTGCCCGACGGTGCCCGCAGGATGCGCTCGTCGATGAAGGTGACCAGTATCTGACGGGATCCCAGAGCGTGGCCGGCGTCCGCGGCCGTCCGCTCCACGGCCACCTCGCCGTTTTCGCGCGCCCCGGCCGACGGAATGACCGACGCCAACATCGCGATCGCCATCGCGACTGCGCCCGTCACGGCGTGGATCGGTGTATTCATGGCCCGCCGACCGGCGCGATGGCCTCGGCCATCAACACTTCGTCCTGCCGGCGCAGGGATTCCAGGGCGCTGCGCAGGGCTTCGCCGTTCGGCTCG
>CAZTPK010000340.1:0-3203 GCA_964614765.1 uncultured Gammaproteobacteria bacterium | reverse complement strand
CCAACGGGTCCGCCTGCAGCTTCAGCTCGCCCTCGACGAGGTACGACTGTTCCTCACCGGCCTTGCGCACATAGCGGGCGGCCTTGATCGGGCCGCTGCTCGCCGCGCGCTCCTTGCCGACGATGAGCGAGGCGATCGACGCTCCGCTGGCGTCCTTCAGCGTCACCTGTATGGACTTCGAGCCTTCCTCGCCGACGTCCTCGACGCCGATGTGCGTGTACATCTCCGGCAGCCGGGTCTTCGGCTCGATGATCTTCAGCTCGCCCAGCGCGAGTATCGTACGTTTGACGTCCTCGAACCTCGCCGGATAGCCGTCGCGGTTCTCGATCCTCCAGGTGGCGCCGTCGCCGACCAGCACCGCGCGGTTGGCGCGCGAGTCGATCTCCACGCGCTTGACGTCGTTGACCCTCGATACCAGATCCGGGAAGAGCGGCGGCGTGCCCACGTCGGTCTCGGGCGCGCGCAGGTGCGATACGTACCACGCCGCTCCGGCGACCAGCAACGTTGCGGCAACAGCGATCAGGGATTTGCTCTTCATAGGCTCCTGTCCACAGCCGTGTTGAATTCCAAATGCCGCCCGCCCTTGGCAATCAGCCCGTCGCGGGCCTGGCTCTCCGCGCGCGTCGCATGAGCGCGAAAACGATGGCGAACACGCCGAGCAGTGCCGGCACCAGGCCGATGTTCACGATCCGCAGCTTGGTGCCCAGGCCCTCGATGTTCTTGCGCAGGTCGTGCTGAACGTCGCGCAGCTGCTTGCGCGTATTGAGCATCTCGGCCTTTAATTTCTCGACCTCGGCCTTCTGCTGCGGGCTCATGAGCGTGCCGGCGCTCTGGTCCTTCTGCTGCTGCAATTCGGCGATCTTCTTCTCGGTCTCCTGCAGCTTTTCCTGCAGCGCGCGCTCCTTGCTCCTGAACTGCGCCTCGGCGTCCTTCTGGATCTGCTCCACCACCGTGAAGGGCCGGCTCGAGCTGCCACGGCTGCGCAGACTGATGAGGTCGCTGTTGCCGCCGAGGTTGTCGATGGCGTTGACCATGAAATTGCCGTTGTCGGCGAAGGGGACGGGCACGCGCACGCCCATCGACTGCTGCATGCGTATCCAGAAACTGTCCGCGAGCATGTCGGTGTCGGCGACCACGATGACGTTGACGGGCTGGGCAGATTCCTCCACGTGGTTGGGCTTGACGATCGTGTCCTTCTCAGCCTTCTCGCCATTGGCCGGATCGCCGGCCGGGTTCGGACCGGACTTCGCGACCTTGCCGCCGGGGAACGCCGACTTGACCTTGCCGGTCACGCGCGCGGCGAGCATCAGCGGCTTGCCCTCCGGCTTGAAGCTCTCGAGCAGCCCGCGCGGGTCGCGCACGATCATCACCGCCTCGGCGTCCAGCAGGCCGGAGTTGGCGCCGGTCTCGATCAGCGGGGTGATCGTGGTCGTGGCGCCCTCCAGCCGCTGCAGCACGCCGCCGCTGCCGACATTGACGAGCTTGAGCTGACTGGTGATGAAGTCCTCGCGGTTGAGGTTCTTCTCCTCCAGGTGCAGCCACGGCAGATACTCGATCTCCTGCGGGCCGCGGTTGCCGGTGTAGGAGACGCGGATGGCCGCGTCGGCGTCGGCGGCGACCTTGCCTTCGAGCAGCTTCAGGCCCCATGCCTGCAGCAGCTTGGGCAGATCCGACTTGTGCTCTGGCAGCACTGTCGGATTCGCCGGGTCGGGCACCGTGCTGTCGTTCTCGGCGGAGGGATCGACGAACACCATCGCCTTGCCGCCCTTGAGCACGAACTGGTCGATTGCATACTGCGTCTCCTCCGACAGGTTCTCCGGATGGATGACAACCAGCGTGTCGATGTCCTTGTCGATGTTGATGAGGTCGGCGCGCAGCTCGCGCACGTCGAAGGCCTCGCGCAGCACCGGCACCATGGTCCAGGGCTGGGCCGGCCGGCCGTAGGGATCCGGCTGGCCGAAGATCGGCAGGCCGCTGACGACGCCGACCACGCGCTTCTTCGGGTGCGCGAGGTTGTAGACGAGCTTGGTCAGGTCATACTCCAGCGCCTGCTCCTGGCTCGGGTCGAAGAAGGGAATGGCGATCTCCTGATCGACGGAGTTCGTGCCGACCAGGCCGAAATAGGCCATGTCGCCGACCTCGCTCACGGGCAGCTGCCGTATTCCGAAGGCGACCGCCTGGTCCTCGGCCTCGGAGAACGGCTCCGGATCGATGACGGTGAGCTTGATCTGCCCGTCCGAGCGGCTCGCGTACTCCTCCAGCAGATCGCGAACCCGCACGCCATAGGTCTGCAGCTCCGGATAGCCGGCCAGCAGCTTGTTGGAAAAGTAGTAGCGCAGGTTTATCGGTTCCTTGAGCGAATCGAGAATGTTGCGCGTGCCCTGCGACAGCGTGAACAGCCTGTTTTCCGTGACATCCAGGCGCATCGAGGTCAGGGTCTGGTTGCCGATGATGTTGACGGCCAGGAATGCCACCAGCGCGAGCACCAGGCCGCCGCCGGACAGTAACCTTGTGTTCATGTCTCGTTTTCCTCGTCGGACCTAGCTGGCCTTCTTGACGTTGATGACCAGCGTGTTCGCGTACAGCCAGAATGCGATCAGGGTGCCGAAGTACAGCACGTCGCGCGCGTCGATCACGCCCTTCTTTATGGAATCGAAGTGCGTCAGGAAGCTGAAGGAGCCGATCGCGTCGACCACCGGCTGCGGCGCCCAGGCGCGGAAGAAATCCAGCACGATGGAATAGCCGCTCAGGATGATCAGAAAGCAGATCACCACGCTGATGACGAAAGCGATGACCTGATTCTTGGTAAGCGCCGAAATGCACGACCCGATGGCGAGAAACCCACCCGCCATCAGCAGGCTGCCGAGATAGCCGAACAGGATGACCGTGTTGTCCGGGTCGCCCAGGTAATTGACGGTGACCCACATCGGGAAGGTCAGCGTCAGGGCGATCGCCGTGAAGCACCAGGCCGCGAGAAACTTGCCCAGCACCGCCTCGCCCAGCGTCACTGGCAGCGTCATCAGCAGCTCGATCGTGCCGCTCTTGCGCTCCTCGGACCAGAGGCGCATGGAGATGGCGGGAATGAGGAACAGATACAGCCACGGATGGAAGCGGAAGAACGGCTCGAGGTCCGCCTGCCCGCGCTCGAAGAATCCGCCGATGTAGAAGGTGAATATTCCGGTCAGGAACAGGAAGATCACGAT
>CAZTPK010000339.1:0-3207 GCA_964614765.1 uncultured Gammaproteobacteria bacterium | reverse complement strand
GTGCAGTACCGTGCCAAGCGCAACGCACAGCGCGCGCAGGCGCTGGCCCTCAAGAACATGTGCAGTGCGCACGGCGTGCCGCTGATCGTCAACGACGACGCCGCGCTGGCTCGCGACATCGATGCCGCCGGCGTGCACCTCGGGCGCGACGACATGAGCGTCGCCGCCGCCCGCGTGTTGCTCGACGATCGCGCGATAGTCGGCGTATCCTGCTACGACCAGCTGCAGCGGGCGATCGATGCCGAGCGCGATGGCGCGAGCTACGTCGCCTTCGGCAGCTTCTACGCTTCGAAGACAAAGCCCGGTGCCGTGCGCGCCGGCGTGGAGCTCCTCCGTCAGGCCGCGGCACTGTTGGACATACCGATCGTTGCGATAGGCGGCATCACGCCCGAAAATGGCGGCGCCCTGCTCGGGGCGGGCGCCGTCCTGATAGCGGTCAGCGAGGGCCTGTTCGGCCGCGAGGATCCGGGGGTCGCCGCCCGGCGTTACGCAAGCCTATTCCGCTGACGCCGCGCCCGCGGAGCCTCGGAACCAAGCCCCATCATCCTACGCACCCGAAAGAACGAAGGACATCATGACACGCTCCTCACAGCTCTTTGCAGAAGCCCAGCGCTACATCGTCGGCGGCGTGAACTCCCCCGTGCGCGCGTTCAGGCATGTCGGCGGCGAGCCGATCTACTTCAAACGTGGCGAGGGCGCCTATCTCGTCGACGAGGACGATCGCCGCTACATTGACTATGTCGGCTCCTGGGGACCGCTCATCCTAGGGCACGCGCATCCGGAGGTCATCGCGGCCGTCACACGGGTGGCCCGAGACGGGCTGAGCTTCGGCGCGCCGACGGCGATCGAGACGGAGCTCGCACGCAAGGTCTGTGAACTCATGCCCAACGTCGAGCGCCTGCGCTTCGTGAGCTCGGGTACGGAGGCGGCGATGAGCGCGATTCGTCTGGCGCGCGGCTATACCAAACGGGATCGGATCGTGAAGTTCGAAGGCTGCTATCACGGGCACGCCGACTCGCTGCTGGTAAAGGCAGGTTCCGGTGCCCTGACGTTCGGCGTTCCGACCTCTCCCGGCGTACCGGCTGCACTGGCGGAGATGACTCTGACGCTGTCCTTCAACGACATCGAGCAGGTACGCGAGGCCTTCGCACGGTACGGCGGCGATATCGCCGCCGTCATCGTCGAGCCCATCGCCGGCAACATGAACTTCGTCGCGCCGGAGCCGGGTTTTCTCGAGGGTCTGCGTGCGGTTTGCGATCAGTACGGCGCGCTGCTCATCATCGACGAGGTGATGACCGGCTTCCGGGTCGCCCTGGGCGGCGCACAGTCTCTCTATGGTGTCAGGCCGGACCTCACGGTCCTCGGCAAGGTGATCGGTGGGGGCATGCCCGTCGGCGCCTTCGGCGGCCGGCGCGAGATCATGGAGATGCTGGCACCGATGGGCCCGGTTTACCAGGCCGGCACGCTCTCGGGCAATCCCGTTGCCATGGCGGCAGGCCTCGCCACGCTGAACCTCGTCGCGCAACCCGACTTCCACCAGCGCCTGCTCGCGAGCACGCGGGCGCTGACGCGTGGACTGGAGGAGCGGGCACGGACCGCCGGGATACCGTTGCGCACTGCATGTGCGGCGGGCATGTTCGGCATCTTCTTCACGGAACGGAA
This sequence comes from uncultured Gammaproteobacteria bacterium, assembly GCA_964614765.1. Lineage (GTDB taxonomy): Bacteria > Pseudomonadota > Gammaproteobacteria > JAJPIJ01 > JAJPIJ01 > JAJVHZ01. The sequence continues at coordinate 1,545 of CAZTPK010000339.1, read as the reverse complement.
GTCCATTTCCAGGTTCTCACACGTCATGGAGTGTGACATCGAGCGCTTCAAGCGCTTCTTCCACGGCATGCTGGGCAAGGGCGTGTACCTCGCCCCTTCGGCGTTCGAGGCCGGATTTGTTTCGATCGCGCATTCCGAGGTCGAGATCGAACGCACGCTCGCCGCCGCCGGCGAGGTTCTGGCGACGCTCGAATAGCACTTAATGCGGGGATAATGGATGGGCCAACTGGCATTCGCTCTGTTCCTGATGCTTGCCGCAATGCCCGCGGCCGCCGATCAGACCGATCCCCGCCTGATCGGGCTGTTCGACCGCCTGAAGGAGGCCAGGGAGGAAGAGGATGCGGTCGGCACCGCCAACGAGATCTGGAAGATCTGGTTCGAGTACCGCGACACCGAGGTCGCCCGGATGCTGCAGGAGGCCGTAGCGGCGAAGGACGCCGGTGATCTCGACCGGGCGCTGGATCTCGTCAATCGCGTCATCGAGACCGCCCCGGACTTCGCCGAGGCGTGGAACCAGCGCGCGATCCTCTACTACAAGGTTGGATACTTCGACGCCTCGCTCGCGGACGTGGAGGAGACCCTCAAGCGCGAACCGCGGCACTTCGGCGCGTTGTCCGGCCGGGGCATGTGCTACTTGGGGCTGCGGGATCCCGACGAGGCGCTCAGCGCCTTCGAGGAGGCCCTCGACGTGCACCCCTGGTTGAGCACGGCGCGAACCTACGCGGACACGCTGAGGCAGCGCATCGAGATACGCCGCCGCAATGGCGTGGACGGCTAGTCGGGCGGCGCGGCAGCCGTCGGCCAGTTCAGAACCCCTCGGTCGACGTGAACAGCCCGACGCGTAGATCCTTGCCGATGTAGATGACCCGGCCGTCGACCTCCATCTCGGCGTCGGCGATCCCCATCACCAGCTTGCGCAGGATGACCCGCTTCATGTCCACGCGGTAGGTCACGAGCCTGGCCTTCGGCGTCACCTGGCCGGTGAACTGCACCTCGCCGCATCCCAGCGCCCGACCATGCCCCGGGCCGCCCTGCCAGGCGAGAAAGAAGCCGATGAGCTGCCACATCGCGTCCAGGCCGAGGCAGCCGGGCATGACCGGATCCCCGGTGAAGTGACAGTCGAAGAACCAAAGATCCGGACGGATGTCCAGCTCCGCGACCATCTGCCCCTTGCCATATCTGCCGCCCTCCGCGGAGATCAACGATATCCGGTCGGCCATCAGCATGGGCGGCAGCGGAAGCTGCGCATTGCCGGGCCCGAACATCTCGCCGCGCCCGCAGGCGAGCAGTTCTTCGTACGTGTAGGACGATTGCCTGACGAACTTGGGCCGAGCGTTCATGGGGCCGCAAGCCTACGGGAGCACCCCTTCGAAGGCAACCTCGAGATTGCCCGGTTGGGGCGAGCCCGGTCCTGACGGTCGCCCCGATCTCGCGAGCCCTGCGGCATGCCCCCGCGGCGCGCCCCGCGATGTTGGCCCGGTTTCTGCCTTTAAATGCAGAATCAGACCATTGGTCACCATGACGGAATAGGGATGAAGTCCCCGG
>CAZTPK010000338.1:0-3224 GCA_964614765.1 uncultured Gammaproteobacteria bacterium | reverse complement strand
GGTGAAAGCCACGTCATGGCTTCGGCAATGGGTGGCGCCTCCACCGCGGCGACGAAGCGAAGGTAGTCCGCCGTGCGCGCGACGTTGGCGATCCGGGTCTCGTCGATCTCTGCGGTCACGAACCGGCTGTTGTCGCCGGCCCCGCCGATGGAGATCGCACCGCCCATGCTGCCGAGGCTGCCGGCGATGCTCGCGCCCTCGGCTCCGTCGACGAAGACGCTCACCTTGCCGTCACCGACCACGAGCGCGACGTGGTGCCACGCTCCGGGCGTCAGTGCGGCGGTGCGCGGCGTCTCGATCGCCGCCCCGGTCCCATCGACGAATTTCGCGTAGGCGTTGGTGCCGTCGATGCCCAGGACGAGCTGCCTGCCGCCATCGAGGCGCTCCATCAGTACGGCGTCGCTCTGCGGGCCGTCGATCTTGATCCAGGTGGAGAAGCTCCAACCCTGCGCCGAGTCAATCCTCAAGGACGGCGCATCGTCTACCCTCACCAGGCCGCTGCCCTGCAACCGGGCGCCGGCACCGATCAGCGATCCCGGATTCTGCGTGCCCGTGAATGCGGCGGCGTTGTTGGCATTGACGGTCTTGTCCTGTGGCGCACCGCTCGCCTCGTCGTAGTGGTACACGAGCACGTCGTCGGGGCCATAGGTGCCGATCAGGTCCTCCGCCTGTACGCCCGCGGGATTGCCGAAATACATCCAGAACTTGTTGGCGTTGCTGCCGCCCTGCACGGTTGGGACGTGCACCCAGATGTAGGCGAGTTCGTTGATCGCGTCGAAGCGCTCGACGTGATGCTTGAGCACGGTCTTGTCGTCGCTGGCGAGAAAGCGGATATCGCCGGCGCGCTCGGTGACGTCGAGGAAATGCGTGAAATTGCCGGTATGCAACCGCACCAGCACCGGAACTGCGCTGAGCGGCGTGGCCACGTCGGCGCCGGTCGCGCTGGTGTCGACGGTGACGGATTTGCGGTAACCCCAGGCGGTATCCCACCATGCCTGCGCGGTGCCTGCAGTCGACAACAGCGCCGCGGCTATCGCAGCTAGTCTCAGCTTCATCTCCTTGGTTCCTTGCGTCAGTGTCCGGCACGGCGAGCGCGACCGCGCCCGGCGGAGCATTCTGCGGCCGACGTGTTGCAGCAGCGTGACTTGTCTGTTGCATGTATGTGGCAAGCACATGAACCGCCGTGGCCGGCCGTTGCGAACAAGGCGCGGGGGGCGTCAGCGCATGCCGATGGCATCCACCTCGGACTGCAGGCGCAGCCGGTCGAGGCTGGCGATCGGCAGATTGGTAAATAGCTCGATTCGCCGGTACAGGACGGTATAGGCATTCCAGAAGGCCCGGCGCTTGGCCTCCTCGCTGCCAGACACGAGCGCCGGATCCTCGACGCTCCAATTGGCGGTCATGACCTGGCGGGGCCAGACGGGGCACACCTCCCTGGCGGCACGGTCGCAGACGGTGAAGACGAAATCGAACGGCGGCGCGCCGGGGCCGGTAAACTCGTCCCAACTCTTGCTGCGCAATCCCTCGGTGTTGTAGCCGTGTTTCTCGAGCAGCTCGAGTGCGTAGGGACTGACCTTTCCTACCGGTTGACTGCCGGCACTGTAGGCGCGGAACCTCCCCTTCGACACGCCGTTGAGGATGGACTCGGCCATGATGCTGCGGGCGGAGTTGCCGGCGCAGAGGAACAGGACTCCGAAGCTGAGTTCGCTCATCGTGCCCCCAGGTAGTCGGCCGCGGTGCCGGACCGTGGGTCGCGGTGATGGCCACCTCGCGGCAACGCGTGCCGCGCGATCACGCAACGAAATTGTTACCGCATCATGACAATCACGCGGGCGGGGGACGCGCGCCGCCCTGGCCTGGGTCGAGGACTAGAACTGGTAACCGAAGTTGAAGTGGAAGCGCGATTCGCCCTCGCGCACCGTGCCGGATTCCTCGAGCGGATACGCCCACATCAGCTCGGCGTCGAAGTGGTTGAACAGCCCCGCGCGCATGCCGGTGCCGGTGCTCCAGAGGAACGCGCTCTCTTCCTGCGCCGGCAAGGGCTGGCGAATCCGCACCTGCCCCGCGTCGGTGAAGGCCAGCAGCTGCAGATTCTGCACCTTGTCCTCCTTCAGCCCGAGATACTTGCCCAGCGACGGCGAACGCAGCTCCAGCGTGCCGTTGAGGCCATCGTCGCCCAGCGCCTGCGATTCGAGATAGCCGCGGACGGTATCGGCCCCGCCGATGCCGAACTGCTCGTTGCTGACCAGCGGCCCGGAGGCGATCTGCCCCGACAGTCGTGCGAAAAATGCTGCTCCGAGACCCAGCGGCTCGCTGTGATCGCCGCTCAGGCGCAGATACGCGAAGTTCGGCTCGGCATTGAAGCGCTTGTTCTCGAACTCTTCCTGCGTGTTGCCCATGCCGCGCGGCGCGAAGTTCACCGCCGCGTTCACGTGCGACGTCGCTTCGCCCTTTATCCACGTGCCGCTGTACGCAGGCCCGAACATCACGTAGCTGATCGGCGTCTCCAGCGTGTCGGCGCCGAGCAGACCCACGGACTCGTTGAAATCCTTGTAGTCCGCGCTCAGTGTGACGTTGTGATAGTAGTTTCCGAGCGTCGTCAGCGGCACGATGTACCGTCCGCCGACGATGACGCCCGAGCCGATCACGCCGAGCGTGCCAACGGTCGCGACGCTGGTGTCCGACATGACGCCGTAGAGGGCGAACAGATGGTCGGAGTTCTCGAACTTCCAGAGATAGGTGCCGGCGAATACCTTCACCTCCTCGGTGTCCTCGGGGGACGTCTGATAGCTCGCCGAGACGCTGTGTTCCCTCTGCCAGAGATTGTCGTAGCGCAGGTTGGCGCCGAGCCTCAGGCGCGTGGTGTCGGGGGAGTACCGGTCATTGAGCTCGACGCCTCCGTGCAGCGGCAACTCGTCCTCGACCCTCAACTCCACCTCGACCTTGCCCGGCGTCCTGCCCGGGCGAAGGACGGGGGTGATCGCCCTGTCCGAGGAACGCTTGTTGAGGGCGACGAGCTCCTGCTGCACGGTCGGCAGGTGCGGCACGCTGTCCTTGTTGAGCGAAGGCACCATGGCCTTGATGCGGCCGAGCGAGAAATAGCGCGAGCCGGTGACGCGCAGGCGCTCCACCTTGCCCTCGTTGACCTTGAGCCTGACCACGCCGCCGACGACGTCCTGTTCGGGAATGTCGACGAACACTGTGCCATAGCCGCGTTCCTGGTA
>CAZTPK010000337.1:0-3225 GCA_964614765.1 uncultured Gammaproteobacteria bacterium | reverse complement strand
TCAATGAACGCAGCAGACGATGAACAGCAGTGGCGAATTACGTAGCGCGTTTCTCGATTACTTTGCGAGCCAGGGTCACAAGGTGCTGCCCAGCAGTTCCCTCGTGCCGCAGAACGATCCCACCTTGCTGTTCACCAACGCCGGCATGGTGCAGTTCAAGGACATCTTCCTCGGGCTGGAGTCCCCGGTCAGCAAGCGGGTGGTGACCTCGCAGCGATGCGTGCGTGCCGGCGGCAAGCACAATGACCTCGAGAACGTCGGCTACACCGCGCGTCACCACACGTTCTTCGAGATGCTGGGCAACTTCAGCTTCGGCGACTACTTCAAGCGCGAGGCCATCCGCTACGCCTGGGAGCTGCTGACGGAGGTCTACAAGCTCCCGCGCGAGAAACTGTGGTTCACCGTATACGCCGAGGACGCCGAGGCCTACGAGGTTTGGACCAAGGACATCCGCGTGCCGGCCGACCGCGTGGTGCGCATCGGCGACAACAAGGGTGCGCGCTACGCCTCGGACAACTTCTGGATGATGGGCGACACCGGCCCATGCGGCCCGTGCACGGAGGTTTTCTACGATCACGGCGACCACATCGCCGGCGGCCCGCCCGGAGGTTCGGAACCCGAGGGAGACCGCTACGTCGAGATCTGGAATCTCGTCTTCATGCAGTTCAATCGCGACGAGCGGGGCGTGATGCACGCGCTTCCAAACCCGAGCGTCGACACGGGCATGGGACTGGAGCGGCTGGCGGCGGTCATCCAGGGCGTGCACAGCAACTACGACATCGATCTGTTCCGCAGCCTGATCGCCGCCGTCGAGGGCATGGCCGGCGCCGGCGCGAATCGCAACTCCATGCAGGTGATCGCCGACCACATCCGATCCACGGCGTTCCTCGTCCTGGACGGTGTGCTGCCCTCCAACGAGGGTCGCGGTTACGTGCTGCGCCGGATCATCCGGCGCGCGCTGCGGCACGGTCACAGGCTCGGACTGCACGAGCCGTTCTTCCACAAGCTGGTCCCGGTGCTCGAGCGCGACATGGGGGCGGCCTATCCGGAGCTCTCGCGGCAGGCCGAGCGGGTGACGCGGGTCATTCGCGACGAGGAGGAGCGCTTCTCCGAGACCCTCGTGCAGGGCATGAAGCACCTGGAGCAGGTGCTGGGCAGGCTCAGCAGCAAGGTCATCCCGGGCAAGGACGTCTTCGTGCTCTACGACACCTACGGCTTCCCGGTGGACCTGACCGCGGACTTTGCCCGCGAGCGCGGCCTGACGGTGGATACGGTCGGCTTCGAGCGCGAGATGGCCGCGCAGCGCGAGCGTGCCCGCGCGGCCAGCCACTTCACGATGGCGGGCCTGGACACGGCCATCCCGGCCGAGGCGCTCGCGCCGCTCGCCAGAGGATTCGCCTTCACGGGCTATGAGACGGTCACCGACAGCGCCCGCGTGCGCGGCCTGTTCGTCGACGGCCAGAGCGTGGAAGTCCTCTCCGCCGGCACTGCCGGGGTAGTGGTGCTGGATCGCACGCCCTTCTATGCGGAGTCCGGCGGCCAGGTCGGCGACAAGGGCCGCCTGCGCGGTGCGGAATCGGCGTTCGAGGTCTTCGATACGCGTAAACAGAACGGCACGCACCTGCACGTGGGCGTGGCGAAGCTCGGCGAGCTGCGCGTCGGTGACACCGTCGAGGCCGTAGTGGACGATGCGCTGCGGCAGTCCACCCGGCTGAACCACTCCGCCACCCACCTGATGCACGCGGCCCTGCGCAAGGTTCTCGGGGAGCACGTCACCCAGAAGGGTTCGCTGGTGGCGCCCGATCGTCTGCGCTTCGACTTTTCGCATCACGAGGCGGTCTCCCCGGAGCAGCTGCAGCAGATCGAGGCGATGGTGAACGCCGAGATCCGCGCCAACCGGGAGGTGTGCACGCGGCTGATGCCGGTGCAGAAGGCCATCGAGAGCGGGGCCATGGCCCTGTTCGGGGAGAAATACGAGGAAGAGGTGAGGGTCCTGAGCATGGGCGAGTTCTCCGTCGAACTGTGCGGCGGCACGCACGTCGCGCGCACCGGAGACATCGGCATGTTCAAGATCATCGCCGAATCGGGCGTGGCCTCGGGCGTGCGGCGCATCGAGGCACTGACGGGCGCCGCCGCGCTGGCCTACGTCGGCGAGACGGAGAAATGCCTGCGAGCGATCGCCGAGCGCCTGAAGGCGAACCGCGACAACGTGCTGGAGAAGATCGAGCAGCTGCTCGAGCGCATACGCCAACAGGACAAGGAGATTCATGCGCTGAAGGGCAAGCTGGCGAGCGGCGCTGGCGGCGACCTGAGCGCGCGGGCGGTGGACATCGGCGGCGTGCGGGTGCTCGCCGAGGCGATCGACGGCGCCGACGCGGGCAGCCTGCGCGAGACCGCCGATCAGCTCAAGAACAAGCTCGGCAGCGCGGTCGTGGTGCTCGCGACGGTCGAGGATGGCAAGGTCCGCCTCATCGCCGGGGTCACCAAGGACTGCACTGACCGGGTGAGCGCCGGGGAACTCGTGAATTTCGTGGCCACCCAGGTCGGAGGCAAGGGGGGCGGCCGGCCCGACATGGCGCAGGCCGGTGGCACCGATCCCTCCAAGCTCGATGCAGCGCTGAGATCCGTCGGGGAGTGGGTCCGGGAAAAGCTCGGCTGAGACAGGGAAGTTTGCCTGCCCTACTTGGGAAAGCAGGGGCAAACGCATATTATGACCGTCCTGTGACTTACCAAATTTTGGTAGTTCCTTCGTAACACGAATAACCGGCCAGGCAAGGTATGAGTCTTATCGTCCAGAAATACGGCGGCACCTCGGTGGGCAGTCCGGAACGGATCGCCAGTGTCGCGGAAAGAGTCGCGCGTGCGCGGCGGGAAGGCCACGACGTCGTGGTCGTGGTCTCGGCGATGAGCGGCGAGACCGACCGGCTCATCGGGCTCGCCCGACAGGTCTCCGAGAAGCCCACTCCGCGGGAGCTCGACGTGCTGCTCGCCACGGGAGAACAGGTCACGATCGCGCTCACCAGCATGGCAATGGAGAGGCGCGGCTGTCCCGCCATCTCCTACACCGGCCCGCAGGTCCGCATCCTCACCGACAGCGCCCACAACAAGGCGCGCATCATCGATATCGACGATGCCCGTATGCGCCGCGATCTCCAGGCCGGACGCGTGGTGGTGGTGGCGGGCTTCCAGGGCGTGGACGAGCACGGCAACATCACGACGCTCGGC